>CAKUNB010000019.1 GCA_934668285.1 uncultured Oscillospiraceae bacterium
CTCCACAAGGTCGTAAATATCCTTGAAGTGATAGTAAAAGGTCATGCGGTTGATACCGCAGTCGTCTGCGATGTCGCCCACTGTAATTTTGGTGAGTGGCTTTTTCAGAAGCAAATTTTTCAGCGACTGCTCCAAAGCGCGCTTTGTGATCTGCGACATGCCGTCGTCTCCTTTTGGTTTACATAATATCTGGATTGCGCCCTGCTCCGGATTCTGGAAGGTCAGGGGGATGAAGATCTTCCTGATGGTGCTGCCAAGGAAGCCCGCCCCGCGCTCTGACGGCGGCGTCCCTTCCTCTTTTCCCCTCTGCGCCGGGTTTTAGACCTATTGGTATTATATCAGACAAAAAACAGAAAGAAAACATGACGGATTGCACAAAATTGAAACGCCGGTCATGTTTGAAATCGCTAAAGTAACGAGTTATACGAAGCGGAAACTGTGTAGAATTAAAGAAAAACTCATACTACCCAAGGAGTAGAAATGCGCTTTCGGCCCTTTCCCGCACCCGTCCGCCGACCTTTGGCAAGGCGGGAGGGCGGCGGTTTACTTTTTGGGAGAGTCGTGATATAATGCGGGTGAATTTTAACTGGCGATAGGAGATTGCAATGAAACGAAAATCTGATGCGAAAAGGCTGTTTCCCTACAAGCACAGGGGGACGGCAATTCTGTTTCTGGTTCTGCGCTGCCTGGTGGTGCTTATCCTGGTGCGCAAGGCGTTTTTGCACGAATGGGAGAGCGTGTTTTACTGCGTGCTGACGCTGCTGCTGTGGCTGCTGCCTGGGATTGCCTCGTCTATTCTGAAAATCACCCTGCCGTCTGCGCTGGAGGTTGTGATCCTGCTGTTTATTTTCTCTGCGGAGATTCTCGGCGAGCTGAACAGCTTCTACGTCCGCATTCCGCACTGGGACACCATGATGCACACGATCAACGGCTTTTGCTGCGCTGCCATCGGCTTTGCGCTGGTGGACATTCTGAACCGGAACGACCGGTTTTCGCTGAAGCTCTCGCCGCTGTACCTCGCCATCGCCGCGTTCTGCTTTTCCATGACGGTCGGCGTGCTCTGGGAGGTATTTGAGTACTCCGTGGACGGCATCGGCGGCAAGGATATGCAGAAGGACACCGTGCTGCACACGATCAGCAGCACGATGCTCGACGAGACGCACAGCAACAAGGTGGTACAGATCGGGGACATTTCCGACGTCATTATCGTCCACTCCGACGGGACGCAGGAGGCGCTTGGCATCGGCGGCTATCTGGACGTCGGCATCCACGACACGATGAAGGATCTGATCGTCAATCTGATCGGCGCGTTTGTATTTTCCGTGATCGGCTTTTCCTACGTGAAGCATCGGGGAAAAGGCAAGATCGCGAAGGAATTCATTCCGCAGGTGGACCCACCCGAGGACGAAGCGCCACCCGAGGAATGACCCGCCCGCCGCAGCCGCAATGCGGAATTTCGTCAGACGGACGCTTGCATTGCGCAGGCGGTTGTGGTATACTGTACCTGAATTTGTGCATGGTGGCACTGATACTGGAATCTGTGAAAAAGCCTGAAACGCTTTTTATGGCGCCTGAGGCGCGTCAGATTCTGCATGAGACGGTGCATCGTGCGTAGCACATGGGATTCTTGATGAAATAGTTTCATCAGGAATCAGTATGAAACATGGAGGAATCGTTATGAAAACAAAGAAACCGCTTGTCGGTGCGGCGATTATCGGTCAATCCGGCGGCCCCTCTGCTGTAATCAATGCCAGCGCCTACGGCGTGATCAAGACGGCGCTGGAAAGCGAGAGTATTACCAAGGTTTACGGCGCCCACCACGGCATCGTTGGCGTACTCAACAGCCGCCTGATCGATCTGGGCAAGGAAGACCCCAAGGAGCTGGAGCGCCTGCTCTATACGCCTTCCTCCGCTCTCGGTTCCTGCCGCTATAAGATTGCCGACCCCGAGGTCGACGATACCGACTATAAGCGCATTCTGGAGGTCTTTGAGAAGTACAACGTCCGCTATTTCTTCTATAACGGCGGCAACGACTCGATGGATACCTGCAATAAAATCAACCGTTACATGCAGAAGGTCGGCTACGAATGCCGCGTCTTCGGCGTGCCCAAGACCATTGACAACGACCTGTTCGGCACCGACCACTGCCCCGGCTTTGCCTCGGCGGCGAAGTACATCGCCACCTCCTTCATGGAGGTTTCCCGCGACAGCACGGTGTATGACAAGGGTATGATCACCATCATCGAGTGCATGGGCCGCCATGCGGGCTGGCTGACCGCTGCGTCGGCGCTGGCCGGTCTGAGCGGCGATGGCCCCGACCTGATCTACCTCCCCGAGGTCGATTTCGACATGGATCAGTTCCTTGACGACGTGATCGAAACCTATAAGCGCCGCGGCAAGTGCCTCGTCGCGGTTTCCGAGGGTCTGCACTACTCCGACGGCACCTTCGTTTCCGAGGCCAAGACCTCCGGCACCGACGGCTTCGGCCATGCGCAGCTCGGCGGCCTTGCCGCGCGGCTCGCGTCCATCCTCAAGGCTGCCACCGGCGCAAAGGTGCGCGGCATTGAGCTGTCCCTGCTGCAGCGCTGCGCCGCCCACTGCGCCTCCCTGACGGACATCGAGGAATCCTTCCAGTCCGGCAAGGTTGCTGTGGAGTCCGCGCTGAAGGGCGAGACCGGCAAGATGGTCGGCTTTACCTGCGACCGCACCAAGGGCTATCGCTGCAAGTATGAGCTGTTCGATCTGGAAAAGGTGGCGAACTTTGAAAAGAAGGTTCCGCTGGAATGGATCACCGAAAACCATACCTACGTAACCGAAGACTTTATCCGTTACTGCCTTCCGCTGATCAAGGGCGAAACCAAGCTCGAATACGAAAACGGCCTGCCCCGCTTTGCCCGCCTGAAGCAGGTTTTTGCAAAGTAAAAACTGAAATCAAAAACGGCGCTCCCGATGGATGTTTCGGGAGCGCCGTTGGTTTATTTGTGGTATTTTGTTCCGGCTTGGATGGTTTCGGCGCGGTAGAGCTGCTCGAGGGCCATGACGCGCACGAGGTGGTGCGGGAAGATCATCGGGCCGAAAGACAGGCGGAAGCTCGCCATTGCCTTGATGCGCGGGTCGATGCCGAACGACGAGCCGATGAGGAAGCACAGGCTGCTTTTGCCCTCGTTTTTCACCTGCGCGAGCTTCCGCGCGAAGGCCTCGGACGAGAGCGTCTGTCCCTCCGGAGTAAAGACGCAGAACCACGCGTTTTTCGGCAGCTTCGCCTCGATGAGCGCCGCCTCGGCGGCAAGGCCCACCGCAATCTGCGCGGGGGACGGGTCGTCCGGCAGCCGCTGCTCCGGCAGCTCGATCAGTGAGAATTTGCAGTAGCCCGCCAGCCGTTTGGCGTATTCCTCGGCCGCCGCGAGATAAAATTTCTCCTTGAGCTTGCCGACGGCAATCAGAGTGACCGAAAGCATTGCCGCGCCCTCAGCGCAGGAAGCCTTCGAGGATCTTCTGCTCGGCCTGCTCGGCGGAGAGGCCGAGGGTCATGAGCTTGAGGATCTGCTCGCCGGCGATGCGCCCGATGGCCGCCTCATGGATCAGGGCGGCGTCGACGTGGTTGCAGGTGATCTCCGGAATGGCACGAACCTTCGCCGTGCCCATGATGATCGCGTCGCACTGGACGTGGCCGAAGCACTTGCAGTTGCCCTCAACGCGGGGATAAAAGACCTGCGACGATGCGTCCTGCGCGACGGAGCGCGAAACGACCTGCGCCTTGCTGTCCTCGCCGTTGAGGAATACATCCATTTCGGACACTGCGTGCTGCGCACCGTGAGTCAGGAGCTTTTCGCGGATGATGATTTCGCTGCTTGCGCCGTTACATTCTGCTTTGGTGTAGCGTTTCGTGTCGTCCACGCCGCGGATCTGGCTGGTTTCCAGCGTGACCGACGCGCCCTCCTCCAGATAGAGGATGGTTTGCGGGTTGAGCAGGCGCTTGCCGCTGCCCTCGCCCTCGCCGTAGTGCTTTTCAATGTAGCGCACCCTTGCGTTTCTGCCGACGTAGAAGGTGTGGATGCCGTCGTGCTGGCTGTCGCAGTCGCCGCAGTTGTGGATGCCGCAGCCCGCGACGATGGTCACGTCCGCGCCCTCGCCGACGAAAAAGTCGTTGTAGACCATGTCCTGAAAGCCGGACTTCGTCAGCACGACGGGAATGTGAACGGACTCACCGACGGTGTGCGGCGCGATGCGAATGTCGATGCCGTCCTTGTCGGTCTTGGACTCGATCTGGATGTGCTCGGTGTTGCGGCGGAAGGCCTTCGCACCGTCGGAGCGGATGTTGACCGCGCCCTCGCCGGTGCCCTTCATGTCGGCAACGATCTCGAGAATGTGCTTTTGTACGTCGTTCAGCAAGTTCCGTTCACCTCCAAGCGGTTACAGCCGGTCACGGTGTCGGCGAGAATTTTCGGATAAATTTCGTCCACGCTGCCGCGTGCGGAAACGCTGCCGTTCGCGATCAGCACGATCTCGTCGGCCAGCCGGATGATGCGCTCCTGATGGGAAATAATGAGGATCGTGGCCTCTTTTTTGTCGTGGATTTCCTGAAACGTCTCCGTCAGGCGCGCAAACGACCACAGGTCAATACCCGCCTCCGGCTCGTCGAAGATCATCAGCTCGCTGCGCCGCGCCAGCACGGTGGCGATTTCGATGCGCTTGACCTCGCCGCCGGACAGGCTGGTGTCCACGTCGCGGTCGATATAGTCGCGGGCACACAGGCCGACCTTCGTCAGGTAGGAGCAGGCCTTGTCATGGCTCATGGCCTCGCCCGCCGCCACGTCCAGAAGGTCGCGGACCTTCATGCCCTTGAAGCGCGGCGGCTGCTGGAAACCGTAGGAAATGCCAAGCCGCGCCCGCTCCGTTACGGAAAGGCCGGTGATGTCCGTGCCGTTCCAAATGATCGAGCCGCCGGTGGGCCGGTAAATGCCCATAATCGCGCGGGCAAGGCTCGTCTTGCCGCCGCCGTTCGGGCCGGTGATGACGACAAAGCGCTTGTCCGGCACGGTCAGGCTCACGCCGCGGAGAATATCGACCGAACCGGCCTCGTCCGCAACGTGGTAGGACAGATTTTGAATCTCTAACATATCAGTTCATCCTTTGTGTTTCCTTGAAATCGAAACAGATAGCATAGTTTTCCCGCTCCGTGCGAGATTATGAGCCTCAACTCTGCGCCGCAGCGCCTCGGCTCCCTTTACACAAGGGAGCCTTTGGCCGGTACGCGCCCATAGGGCTTCCCTGTGTAAGGGAAGCTGTCAGCGAAGCTGACTGAAGGGTTGTTTTCGCGCCAGCGGCGCGAATTCTGATCCGTGCCGTAAGGCTCATCTATATTATTCACTATTCACTAGCCGACAGTGCCTGCACCGGCGGGCTGGGGGCAGCCCGCCCTACGCAGCGGTTATTATTACATCCGGTCCGGAGCCTCGAAGCCGAGCAGGTCGATGCACTCCTCCAGCGCGCGCTTGGCCAGTGCCGCCAGGGCGACGTAGCCGCGCTGCTTTGCCTCGTCCGGCTCGGAGAGAATGCGGGTTTCGTGATAGAACTTGTTCGCGGCGGTCGCGACCTCGTAGGCGTAGGCGCAGACGGCGTTCGGGGCGCTGTCGCGGTAGGCCATGACGAGCTGATCGGGCATCTGCGAGAGCGTGAGCTGCAGCGCCTTGGCGCTTGCATTGTCCGCCGGAGCGACGGACAGCGCGTCGGTGGGTTTCCCGTAGCGCGACAGAATCGACTTGATGCGCACGATCGTGTACAGCAGATACGGGCCGGTGTTGCCCTCGAAGGCGGCGAAGCGCTCCAAATCAAAAATGTAATCCTTCGTGGCAAGATTCGACAGGTCGCCGTATTTCAGCGCCGCGATCGCGATTTTCTTTGCCGTTTCGTGCGCCTCGTCGCCGGTGACGAGCTGGTTTTCCGCGATGCGGTCCTCCACGTAGTGCGTCACGTCGGCAATGAGCGTTTCCAGCCGCACAAGGCCGCCCTCGCGGGTTTTGAAGGGCTTGCCGTCCTTGCCGTTCATCGTGCCGAAGCCGATGTGCTGAAGCTCGGTCGTCGCCGGAGCGATGCCGCTCTTGCGGGCCGCGCGGAACACCTGCTCGAAGTGCAGGCTCTGCCGCTTGTCGGTCACGTAAAGAATCTTGTCGGGATGGTAATCCTCCATCCGCTGGACGATGGTCGCCAAATCAGTCGTCGCGTAGAGCGTTGCGCCGTCGCGCTTGACCATGATGCAGGGGGGCATCTCCTTGCGGTCGCCCTCCTCGGCCACCTCGATGACCTTCGCGCCGTCGCTGTCCTTCAAAAGGCCCATCGCGTTCAGCCGCTCCAGCATCGGCGGGATGTAGGCCTCCGCGTCGCTCTCGCCCTTCCAGACGTCAAAGGTGACGTTTAAATTTTCGTAATTCTTCTTGAGATCGGCCACGGAGATGGCCAGAATCCGCTGCCACAGGGCGTAATAGCCGCGCTGATGTGCCTGAAGCTGCGCCGTGATGGCGTGGGCCTTGGCGGCAAACTCGGGGTTTTCCTTGCTCTTGCCGCTGGCAAAGGGATACAGCTCCTCCAGCTCGGACACGGTGCAGGGCGCTTCGGCGGGATATTCGCCGGTAAAGCCCGGGTCAAAATACGGCAGCTCCGGGTGCCGCTCCTGCAGCTCCGCGATGACCAGACCCATTTGCAGGCCCCAGTCGCCGAGGTGAATGTCGCCGATGACCTCGTCGCCGAAATAGCGGTAGATGCGCTTGATGCTCTCGCCGATGATGGCGGGGCGCAGGTGGCCGACGTGCAGGGGCTTTGCGACGTTCGGGCCGCCGTAGTCCAGCACGACGCGGCGGCCGGTGGGCGCGCCGAGGCGGGCGAGCTTTTCCTGCCCGCGCAGCTGGTTCAGATGGGCGGCGAGATAGTCCTCCCGCACGCGCAGGTTCAGAAAGCCGGGCGCGACGGCCTCCGCCGAGGCGAAGACGGCGCTGTTTTGCAGCTGCTGCGCCACGTCGGACGCGATTTGCAGCGGGGCCTTGTGCGCCAGCTTCGCCGTGGGCATTGCGCCGTTGCACTGGAACTCGCACAGGTCGGGCCGGTTGGAAACGGTGACCTTTCCGTTCTCGGCAGGATACCCCGCCGCAACAAACGCCTCCCCAACGGCATGGGAAAGCAAATCAAGCAATTTTTCCATAGATCAATACTCCGTATAATATAAGATTAGTCCCGCACAAGGGGCATGCTCATGCAGCGGGGGCCGCCGCGGCCGCGGCTGAGCTCGCCGCTGGGGATTTTCAGCACCTCGATGCCCTCACTCTCGAGCAGACGGTTGGTGACGTAGTTGCGGTCATAGGCGACGACCGTTCCAGGACGAAGGCAGAGCACATTCGAGCCGTCGTTCCACTGCTCGCGCTGCGCCGCGATCTGGTCACCGCCGCCGCAGCGCAGCAGCGTGACGCGGTCAACGCCGACGGCCTCGGCAAGCAGCCGCTCGATCGGCTGCTCCACGCACTGTGCCTGCGGCTGGCCGCCCTTGCCGGGGGTCAGGGAGAAGATCTTCAGATCCTCCAGAATCGTCGGGTGCACGAGGAACTTGTCGCGGTCGATCTGGGTGAGCACCGTGTCCAGATGCATGAAGGCGCGGGTGCTGGGAATGTCCAGCGCCAGCACGCGGCGAATGGTGCTGCGCTCGTCGCGGAAGATGTTGCGCGCAAGGCGCTCGACCGCCTCGGGCATGGTGCGCTGCGAGATGCCGACGGCGATGGTGTCGGCGCTCAGATTCAGCACGTCGCCGCCCTCAAGCGTAAACGGCTCCTCGGGGGAATAGTAGAACGACACCTTTCCGGCGTAATCCGGATGATAGTGCAGGATATAGTCGCTGTAAATCGTTTCGCGGCAGCGCGTAACGGAATACATATGGTGCAGCGAAACGCCGGTGCCGATGGAGGCGAAGGGGTCGCGTGTGAAGTACAGATTCGGGATCGGGTCGAGGACAAAGTGCGTTTTGTCGTTGCGCAGGGAGGCCAGCGAACGAATCCCGTGCTGCGGCAGCTCGTCGAAGCGGACGCCCGTCATGGTTTTGAACACCAGATCGTCCGCCGTCGGCAGGGACAGCAGCACCTCCGTCAGGGCGCTGCGGTAGCTGTCGGCCACCGCGCCGCTGCGGCGGATGAAATCGTCGACAAAGCGCGCCTTCAGCTCCTCGCTCTGCTCCAGCGTGCGGGCGGCAAGGTCGGACAGATACACGACCTCGGCGCCGCTGTCGCGCAGCGTCTCGGCAAAGCGGTCGTGCTCCTTCTGCGCACCGTGCAGGTATGGGATGTCGTCAAACAGCAGTCGCTCCAGAGAATTCGGCACGAGCTGCTCCAGCTCGCAGCCCGGGCGCTGCAGGAGTACCTTTTTCAGCGTACCGACCTCGCTTTTGACGCAGATTGCCATAAAGTTACACTCCGTTCTTTTTTAATAATTCAGCAGTATTCTACCACAATTTCACAGGAAAAACAATCGAGGAATTCACTTTTCTTCGCCGCGCACCGCCTCGCCCTCCACGCCGTCGGCACGCAGCGCGGTAATGCGCACGGGAAGGACGACATTGTGCAGGTTTTCGCCGCGGGCGTAGACCTTGACGCCGTTTGGCGCGTGGCCGGTGAAGAAGCCGTCCTCCACCTGCTCAAAGAGCACCGGCTGCACCGAGCCGAGCAGGGCAGTGTCGTATTTTTCGCGCAGCGCCCGCGCCGTTTCTCCGGCGGCGGCAGCGCGTTCGGCCTTGACGGCCTTGGGGATCTGGCCGGGCATGGCGGCGGCGGGCGTTCCGGCGCGCCGGGAGTAGGGGAACACGTGCATGGCGGCAAGGCCGCATTTTTCCGCGAACGTCAGCGATTCGGCAAACTCCGCCGCCGTCTCCTGCGGGAAGCCGACGATGAGGTCGGTCGTCACCGCGCAGCCGGGGAAGAAGCGGCGCAGGAGGCACACGCTTTCATAGTAGCGGGCGCTGTCGTATTTCCGGTTCATGCGGCGCAGCACGGCGTCCGAGCCGCTTTGCAAGCTTAAATGGAATTGCGGGCAGAGATTCTGATACTGTGACAGGACGGCGCAGAATTCATCGTCCACGATGCGCGGCTCCAGCGAGCCGAGCCGGATGCGCACGTCCGGCACCGCGCGGCAGATGGCCTCGGCCAGCGCGGCAAAGCGGCTGCCGTCGTGCCATTCCCAGCCCCACGAGGCGATTTCGATGCCGGTAAGAACGATCTCCCGATAGCCCTGCGCGGCCAGCTGCCGCGCCTGCGCGACGGCCTCGGCGACCGGCAGCGAGCGCACCGGCCCGCGCGCGTAGGGGATGATGCAGTAGGAGCAGAAATTGTTGCAGCCGTCCTGCACCTTGAGCATGGCGCGGGTACGCGCGGCGAGGCCGCCCGCCGGAAGCTGCTCGAAGCCTCTGCGCCGCAGCGCCTCGTCCACGGCGACGCGCTTTTCGCCGTCGCGGGTACGCACGGCATCGAGCACGAGCTGCAAAAACGCCTCCCGCCCGCCGCTGCCGGAGATCACGTCCACGCCGAGCGCGCGCACCTCGTCCGTGCTGACCTGCGCGTAGCAGCCGCAGACCGCGACGATTGCGTCCGGATTTTCGCGGCGCAGGCGGCGGATGAGCGTGCGGTTTTTCCGGTCGGCGATTGCCGTGACGGTGCAGGTGTTGATGATGTAGGCGTCGCACGCGCCCTCCTCGGCCGCCGTGTGGCCGAGCGCGGCCAGCTGCTGCTCCATGGCCTGCGTTTCGTACTGGTTGACCTTGCAGCCAAGCGTATAGAATCGATACTTCATTACTTTTCTCCAAAAATGCCCGCAAGGCGGGCTGAAATATTGAACAAAAAACGAATTGCTTTTTTGTTGATTTTCACGATATAATAAGGGTACTTTCATCCGGCTTGCTGAAAAAGTCCGATTTTGTCATTGCGAGGCCCTGAAAGGGCCGTGGCAATCTCGCGGAATCGTTTTGATTATTCGAAAGATTCAGGCGAATTCGGAACTGACTGCACGAGATTGCCACGTCGCTTCGCTCCGACCGGCAAGCGGAGTGCCCACATCTGAAAGGCGGCAGAGCCGCCAACAGCTGCGACATCGCAATGACAGGTGGGGTAGTTTTTCGATAAGCCGAAGAATATATTCATTGTACCAAGTTTTATGCAAAAAGTACAGTCCAATCTTTCGGAGGAACCCGCATGACCGTTCGTTTCGCTTCCCTCAGGGATATCAGGGAATTTGTCAGCATGGCGACCCTGCAGCCCTACAATGTCATGGTGCTCGACGGCGACCGCGCCGTGAATGCAAAGAGCTTCATGGAAATGTTCACCCTCGACTTTGCGCACCCGTTGCATGTCGACGCCGGAGAAAATGCCGACCGCTTCGCGCTGGTCGCCAAAAAATTCATCTGCGAATCATAACCGCCGCCCCTGCTTCATACGCTTGTACAAAGCTGAAGCGGGGGGATTTTTTATGTATCAGCGTATTGTTTGCATCGTGTTGGCCGGACTTCTGGTTTTGGGCTTGATTCCGGCGGTACACGCGGCCGGGCCGGAGATCGCCGCGCCGTCCGCGATCCTGATGGACGCCGCCACCGGTACTATCCTGT
This sequence comes from uncultured Oscillospiraceae bacterium, assembly GCA_934668285.1. Classification (GTDB taxonomy): domain Bacteria; phylum Bacillota; class Clostridia; order Oscillospirales; family Oscillospiraceae; genus JAZOXB01. Next base: position 10,628 of record CAKUNB010000019.1, read on the forward strand.
ACGAAAAGAACGCGCACGAAAAGCTCGCGCCTGCCTCGGTGACGAAGGTCATGACGCTGCTTCTGGTCATGGAGGCGCTGGAAAGCGGGCGCATTTCGTGGGGCGACACCGTGACCGCCTCCGACCATGCCGCCGGAAAGGGCGGCAGTCAGGTCTATCTCGAGCCGGGCGAGCAGATGAGCATGGACGAAATGCTCAAATCCGTCGTCGTCAGCTCGGCCAACGACTGCGCCACCGCGCTGGCCGAGCATATCGCGGGCAGCGAGGCCGCGTTCGTTGAGATGATGAACGCCCGCGCCGCCGAGCTGAACCTGACGGACACGCATTTTGTCAACTGCACCGGCCTCGACGACGAGCCGAGCGCCGCCGAGCACCTGACGAGCGCCCACGATATCGCCGTCATGTCGCGGGAGCTTCTGACGCACGACGATATCCGCAGGTATACGACCATCTGGATGGACACCGTGCGCGGCGGCAAGTTCGGGCTGTCCAATACCAACAAGCTCGTGCGCTTTTACGAGGGGACGACGGGCCTGAAAACCGGCTATACCTCGACGGCGGGGCACTGCCTGTCCGCCTCGGCCAAGCGCGACGGCATCGAGCTGATTGCCGTGGTGCTGCACTGCGCCAGCTCGACCGACCGCTTCCAGTCAGCCAAGGCGCTGCTGGACTACGGGTTTGCGAACTACGCCCTTGTCAGCGCCGAGCCGCCGGAAACGTTGACGCCGATTCCCGTCCGGCTGGGGACGAAGGACGCGCTCACGCCGGCCCTGCAGCAGAGCGCGCCGATCCTGATTGACAAGGTGCTGCAGGCGCAGGTGACGAAAACCGTCACGCTCGAGCCGGAGCTGGAGGCGCCCGTGGAGGCGGGACAGCGGGTCGGCACCATGACCGTAACCGCCGGAGACAAGACGCTCGCGGAAATTCCGGTCGTCGCGTCAGAAAGCATCGACCGGCTGACGCTCTGGCAGTTGGCCACCCAACTCCTCCGCCACCTGTGCATGAGCAGCGGCGCCTGACACTGATTCTTGATTAAAACAGTTCATCAAGAATCCCAGACTGTCAAAAACAGCCGCTCCTTTGCCGGAACTTGTCGTATTGCCGGCCGTCATAAGGGTGTGAGATACCCTGCGAAGGGGCGGACGGGGTGGAAAATCTTAAACAAATCTTAAACTCCGGCGCCTTGCGCCGCTGCTGCTGATTTGCTATACTAAGAGAAAACAAAGAGAAACGGGGTGGTGCAGTGCTGCATCTGACTTGGAAGGGACTGCGGGGACGGAAGAAGGAATCGTCGCTGCTGCTGATCGTGCTGGCGCTGGCGTTTATGCTGTCGGCGGCGCTGGCGATCGTCCTGCCCTCGACGCAGGCGGAGATTCAGCTCCAGCGCGAGAAAAGCTACGGCAAATGGCAGCTGATGCTCTACGGCGAAGATCCGGCGATCTGCACGGCGCTGGAAACGGCGGCAGCCGAGCGCGGCGCCTCGTCGGCACGGCTGACGACTGCGGGCGTGACCGAGGACGGCGATACCGTCTCCGTCATCACGCCGGAGCTGATGGACGTCGGTGCGCTGTCGCTGCTCGAGGGCCGTCTGCCGGAGGCGGAGAATGAAATTCTGATCGTGGACACGCAGTTTTCCGGCGCGCAGGGTCTCAAGCCCGGCGACGAGATTGAGCTGCAATACACATGGAACATCGCCTCCACGGAGTCCGGCCGCATCAAGCAGGAGGCCGAGGCGAAGCTGAAGGAGTATCAGGACAAGGCGCTGGCCGAGGCAAGAGACAGATTCTACGTCGATTTTCAGGACTTCATTTCCGAGATCGACGAGGCGGCCGCCAACGCCAGCGACGCGGAGTATCGAGCGATGCTCGTCAGCGGCTATGGGTACAATTCGCTGCTCGCCGCCGTCTACAGCCAGTTTGTCAGCGAGGAAACGCTGAATCTGTTCAACCGGAACATCGAGGAGAAGGCCCCGCTGCTGCAGGGCATGACCGATGCGCAGGTCGACGAGCTGTTTAACGCCTATCTATTCGATATGCGGCACATTTTCAACACGACGAACGGCCGCTCGAACAGCCGGATTCTGGTTCCCTTCGGCGACCGGAGCATCAGCGTGACGCAGACGAAAAGCCGCCTGACGCTTGTCGGCGCGGGCTACGGCGAGAACACCGGCGCGCAGCTGGAAAGCAGCCGCGGCTACTCCGTGATGACGCTTGGCATGACCTACACGGTCAGCGGCGTGCTCAAGGGCTACGAGGCGACGTGGGATACCGGCGGCCACACCATGCCGGACGCGTTCCTCTCCACGGCGGGCGCGTCCGTCCTCGACGACGGCATCGCGGCGGCAAAGGCCGAGCTGTCCGACCTCACCGTTACGCCGTATGACGATACGCTGCTGCTTTATAGCGATGAGAATGCTGCCGACTTCTATAATGAAATGGCCGCCGTCTATGAGCCGCTGGCCGAGCCGCACTACGAGGTCGAGCTGTATTTCAATCAGACCTACAGCCTTACGCAGGGTCTGCTGACCGGCCTTTACACGCCGCCGGAGGGACTGCGGGATGCGTTTGAATTCACCGAGGACGACGCGCTGCCCGGGCGCTATGAGCCGCAGGAATCGGACGGCGACGGCGGCACCGGCAGCCGCCTGACGCTGGACTTTTCCAGCCGCGCGGGGCAGGTCTGGATCAGCGACGGCAGCGGCGGCTTCCCCTACATTCAGGACGATAACTACGGCAGCACGGACGGCTTCTGGGCCGATCTGACGGAGCTGGATCAGCCGGGCTTCCGTATCCCGCTGCTCGATCCGCTACCCGTCACCCTGCCGGACGCGGAGGAGCTGTACCAGAAGAATGAATACAGCTTCCGCATCAATACGTATTCTTATCCCGACGAAGCGGGCAGTGCCGACGCGACGGTCAGCACGGTGCTCAACGGCATTCTGGTGCTGATGACCGCCTGCGCCGTGCTGGTGATCTGCATGGTGCAGAGCAAGCGCCGCGCCAGAAGCATCGTGCTCCTGCGGGCCATCGGCCTGCAAAACGGACAGGCCGTGCTCATGCAGCTGGGCGAGGCGGCGCTGTTTTTGCTGCTGTCGCTGGTGATCGGCCTGCCGCTGGGCTGGCTCGGCGCGGAAATCGCGCTTCGGGCGATGGGCAGCGCCGATGCGATCCGCATCGACCTGATCTTCCTGCTGCGCAGCGTGCTCTTCGGCGCGGCAAGCCTGCTGGTTGGCCTACAGCTGCCGGTACTGACGGCGCGGAGAATGCCGCTCACGGGCCGGACCGGCACGGTTTCGCCCTCTGAGCGCGCGGCGAACGGAAAAGAAGTAAAGCGCGGCGGGCTGCTCCCGATGGAGCGGGCGGCCATGCGCTTCCACCGGCGGCGCGACCGCACGGCGCGGCTGCTGTGCGCGCTGGCGCTGGTGCTGGCACTGCTGACGCTGCTGCTGTCCCACTTCGCTCTCAACGGCTACCGCACGGAGGTCGAGCGGCCGGACATGCCCGATTACACGATCAAGGCCAGCTTTGCCATGTCCCCGCGCTACCTGCGCGAGAAGATGGAGCAGTTCGCACAGCCTGACGAGCTGGGCGAGCAGCCGTCGCGCGTGGAATCGTATCTGGCCGCCGAGCACGTGACGCTCACGGGCTATGAAGCCAGCCCGATCGTCAGCGCCTTCGGCGCGGGGAACGTCAGCGTCGCGGGCCTGACGGAGGACAGCCTGATTTTACAGCGCGTTCTGGCGCAGTGCGGCGAAATCAACACCGAAAAGCTGTTCAGCGGCGAGGGCTGCATCCTCCTGATGCCGAATTACAAGGTCGCCGATGACGGCGCGGTCAGTTATTCCTCCGACCCCGCCGACGCGCTGCGCTATCAGACCGACGACACCATCCGCGCGGGCGATATGCTGACGCTTTCGGCCACGAGCCACGGCGTCAGCGAGGGGCCGGAGGGCGTCTACGAGGGCGTGAGCGCGGCAAAGGTCGAGGTGCTGGCGGTGCTGCACGAATACGACCTCTGGCTCTTTGACGAGAGCGCCCGCCCGCTGACCCTGCTTTCCGGACAGAGCCTGATCAAAGACCTCTATCCCAATGCCAGCCAGCGCTTCAACGCCGATCAGGCGCGGTGGAGCCGCCAGCTCAGCCGTCTGCACTGCGAGGACTGCAAGGGCAAGACCTATTTCCAGTTCTACGCCTCCGACAGCGCCGACCATTCCGCCTCCTACTGGAATCTGGCGCAGAGCGAGGGCATGGAGCTGAAGAATTATTACAAAGAGAAGCTCGAACGCCTGACCGCGGGCGAGAATCAGCAGGCGCTGACGATCCTTCTGGGCGCGGCGGCGGTGCTGCTGGTGCTGATCATCCTGACATTTATCCTGTCGGATCTGGCCGAGCAGGGGCGGCGGCGCGTAGGCATTCTGCGCGCGCTGGGCGTTTCCGGCCGGTCGATGCTGCGCACGCAGCTGCTGCTTTCCATGCGCGAGGCGCTGGAGGCCGTGCTGGTGGCCAATGCGGTAATGGCCGTCGTGCTGCTCATCTGCGCCCTTGCCGAAACCGGCTGGAGTACCGCAAGCCCCGCCGTGCTGCTGGCGGTGCTGGGCAAGGGCCTGCTGTGGCAGTACCCGTGGCGGCTGCACGGCCTGCTCTGCCTCGCCGCGTGGGCGCTGACGACGCTGCTTCGGACGCTGCCGTACCGGCGGCTGTGCAAAAACTCCGTGATCGGCACGATCAAGGGACTGGAGAGAGGAGAATAATATGCTGCTCAGAACAATCGGATTGGAAAAAACCTACGCGCAGGGCGGAACGTCTTATCAGGCGCTCAAGGGCATTGACCTTACCTTCGAGGCGGAAAAATTCTATGCCATCATCGGCAAGTCCGGCTCCGGCAAATCGACGCTGCTGCATCTGCTGGGCGGCCTCGACCGCCCCACCAGCGGACAGGTCATTTTGCAGGACACCGATCTCTACGCCCTGCCCGAGCGAAAGCTGGCGCAGGTGCGCCGCCGCCAGATGGGCTTCGTGTTTCAGGCCTACAACCTGCTCGACGAGCACACCGCGCGGGACAACATCCTCGCGCCGGTACTCCTCGACGGGAAAAAGCCCGATCTGGACTACCTCGCCCAGATCACCGAGGCGCTGCAAATCGACGGCCTGCTGAAAAAGTACCCGTGGCAGATGTCCGGCGGCGAGCAGCAGCGGACCCCCATTGCCCGAGCACTGCTGAGCCGTCCGGCGATCATCCTCGCCGACGAGCCGACCGGCAACCTCGACAGCGCCACGTCCGATCAGGTCGTCGCGCTCCTGCGGCGCATCGTCGACGAATTCCGCCAGACGCTCATCCTCGTCACCCACGACCCCGACATTGCCGCCCAAGCCGACGTATGCATCACCATCGACAGCGGCCTCGTGAAGTCCGTGCGCTGAAAAAAGCGTTGACAGCGTCCCCCTTTCGCAATATAATTGGGGTATCTCATGCAAGGGGGAGATATCTATGGCGGGTTACTGTACACGATGCGGACGGCCGCTGCCCGAAAACGGGATTTGCCCGTGCACCATGCAGAAGCGGCCGGCGCGTAAGGCGCCGAATCCGATTGCGACGGTGCTGCTGAACCTTCCGCGCCTCTGGCGGAGCTATTTTCTTGACCCGATCTCCACGCCCCGCAGGGCGGGCGAGCGCCGCGACTGGATCACCGGTGCGGCAATGCTCCTGCTGCTGGAGCTGGTTTCGTTTCTGAGCGTGCTGCTGCTCACGACGCGCTACGGCGCGCGGCGCTTCTTCTTCATCGCCCCACAGTGGGCGACGGCCGGTCTGGTCTGCCCGCTGGTCGTGATGGGCGCGATGCTCGGCGTGATCTATGCGCTGATGGCAATGTCGCGGATGAAGCCCGAGCTGCGCACGGTGCTGGCCGTGCTGGGCGTGAGCGCCGTTCTGCCGCTGTCGCTGCTGACGGTGACGATGCTCCTTTCGCTGATCCATGTTTCGCTGTTTTCCATCGGCTGCGTGCTGACGGTCGTCGCGTGGATCGCGACGTCCTTTGTGATGCTCTACGAGGTGCTCGGCATCCGGCTGAACCTCGCGACCATTGGCGTGCTGATCGGCTCCATGGCGGCGATTTACTGGATCATGGACTTCTGCCGCAGCTGGCTGGTAAGCGCCCTGTTCGGCTAAACCGTGCAATAACAATAAAAACGGCGGGTACCGCTTGCGGTACCCGCCGAAATTTTTGCTTTTATTCGGTCACGAGGGCGATGTGCACCTCGTCGAGCTGCTTTTGCTCGACGGTGGACGGCGCGCCCATCATGACATCCTGCGCGTTCTTGTTCATCGGGAACGGGATGATCTCGCGGATGGAGTCCTCGCCCGCCAGCAGCATGACCATGCGGTCGACGCCCGGGGCGATACCGGCATGGGGAGGTGCGCCGTAGCAGAAGGCGTTGTACATGGCCGGGAACTTCGCCTTCACGTCGTCCTCGCCGAGGCGCACCAGCTCGAACGCCTTGATCATGATCTCCGGATCGTGGTTCCGGACCGCGCCGGACGACAGCTCCACGCCGTTGCAGACGAGGTCGTACTGGAACGCGTTGATGGTCAGCGGGTCGATCTCGCCGCGCTCGGCCTTTTCGAGAATTTCGAGGCCGCCGTTGGGCATGGAGAACGGGTTGTGGCAGAATTCCAGCTCACCGGAC
>CAKUNB010000020.1 GCA_934668285.1 uncultured Oscillospiraceae bacterium
CCATCACCATGGTGCCTCAGGAGCAGGAGCTGCCTGAGCAGGAAGTCTGGAACTACATGGTCGACCACGTGTCCGAGAAGAAGGACATGCAGGACAACACCGTGAAGGGCTCCCAGTTCCGCAAGCCTCTGCTGGAGTTCTCCGGCTCCTGCGCCGGCTGCGCCGAGACCAGCTATGCCCGCCTGGTGACCCAGCTGTTTGGCGATCGGATGTACATCTCCAACGCCACCGGCTGTTCCTCCATCTGGGGCGGCCCCGCTGCCACCGCGCCCTACACCGTCAATGCCGAGGGCCACGGCCCCGCATGGGCAAACTCCCTGTTTGAGGACAACGCCGAGCACGGCCTGGGCATGTACACCGCACAGGCGGTCATCCGCGAGTCCCTGGCCAACAAGGTCAAGGCCGTGATGGAGAACACCGAGGACGAGGCCCGCAAGGCTGCCTGCCAGACCTGGCTGGACACCTACGACGACGGCGAGGCCAACAAGGCTGCCACGAAGGCTCTGGTTGCCAACCTGGAAGCCCATGTCTGCTGCGACACCGTGAAGGACATCCTGTCCAAGAAGGAATACCTGTCCAAGAAGTCCGTGTGGATCTTCGGCGGCGACGGCTGGGCCTATGATATCGGCTTCGGCGGCGTCGACCACGTGCTGGCCTCCAACAAGGACGTGAACGTGTTCGTCTTCGACACCGAGGTTTACTCCAACACCGGCGGACAGGCCTCCAAGGCCTCCAACATCGGCCAGGTCGCACAGTTTGCGGCTGCCGGTAAGGAAGTCAAGAAGAAGAGCCTCGCCGAGATTGCTATGTCCTACGGCTACATCTACGTCGCGCAGGTCGCCATGGGCGCCAACCCCGCGCAGACCCTCAAGGCGATTGCCGAGGCCGAGGCTTACCACGGCCCGTCCCTCATCATCGGCTACGCTCCGTGCGAAATGCACTCCATCAAGGGCGGCATGATGCACTGCCAGGACGAGATGAAGAAGGCTGTCGACTGCGGCTACTGGAATATGTTCCGCTTCGACCCGTCCAAGGAAACCGGCAAGTTCACCCTCGACTCCAAGGCCCCGAAGGGCGGCTATCAGGAGTTCCTGATGAACGAGGCGCGCTACAGCCGCCTGACTCGCGAGTTCCCCGAGCGCGCAGACGTCCTGTTTGCCCGCAACGAAGCCGCGGCCAAGGATCGCTACGAGCACCTGCTCAAGCTCGTCGAAATGTATAAGGACTAATCGATTCGCAATAAGGGCATGGGGCCACCGCCCCATGCCCTTTCCTTTCCCCATCAACATTCGTAGGGTGGGCTGCCCTCATCCCGCCCTACGGTTTAATGTCATTTTTACTATATTTCTATGCTTCATTCTATTCTCAACACAATTCTATACATTTCCGGAAAGCTCAGCGCTTTATTGACGGCGCTTTGTGCGCATTGGTCGCTTTATGCGCTGATTGGGCTGTTCACGACGCGGCGGTTTCCGGCGGCGAAGCGGCAGCATAAGCTGGCCGTCGTTGTGGCGGCGCGGAATGAGGCGGCGGTCATCGGGAATTTGCTGGAGAGCATCCGGCGGCAGGACTATCCCGCCGAGTTGGTCACGGTGTTCGTCGTTGCGGACAACTGCACGGACAACACCGCCCGCGTCGCGCGGCAGCACGGCGCGATCTGCTACGAACGCACCGATCCCGACCGGCGCACCAAGGGCTACGCGCTGCAATTCCTGTTCCGCCAGATTGCACGCGACTACGGCACGGACACGTTCGAGGCCTACATCGTCTTTGACGCGGACAATCTGCTCAAGCGCGACTTCTTGTCCCGCATGAACGAGGCGTTCGACGCCGGGGAGAAAATCGTCACCTCTTATCGCAATACGAAAAACTTCGCCGACAACTGGATCTCCGCATCCTACGCCATCCACTGGCTGCGGACGGTACGGCTGGAGCATCGCGCCCGCTCCGTGCTGGGCCTCGCGACGCGAATCCAGGGTACAGGGTTTCTGTTTGCCGCCGAGCTGGTCAAAAACGGCTGGAATTACACCTCGCTGACCGAGGACCGCGCCTTTTCCGCCGATGCCGTGGCCGCGGGCTACAGCATTTCCTACTGCGACGCAGCACAGTTTTACGACGAGCAGCCCGTCCGGCTCAAAATCGCCCTGCGGCAGCGGCTGCGCTGGGCAAAGGGTCATCTACAGGCGTTCACGGAAACAGGCGGCAAGCTGCTCCAGCACGTGTTCACCTCCGACAACGCCGCGACGGCCTTCATGTCCTACGATATGTTCTGCATCGTCGCACCAAGGTCACTTTTGAGCATTTTTCATCATATTTTGCAGATTGTATTCCCGCTCGTTCTCTGGCTGGCGCTCGGCGAGTCCTTCGGCGCAGTCACAGCGGCGCTGCTGGCCGTCCTCGCCGCCATTGGGACACGGTATCTGGAGAATATCGCAGCGGCGGTCTATGTTTTCATCGCCGAACGCCGCCGCATCCCGCCGATGCCGTGCTGGAAAAAGGTCTGGTTTTCCCTCACCTTCCCGACTTTCGACATCATCGGCCGCGCCTCGACCTTCCTCGCCCTGTTCCGCCGCGTCGATTGGAAGCCCATCCCCCACGACTCCGCCGTCACCATTGACGATCTGGAAGCCATCGCAAAATAAATCAGCGCAGGAGAGTTTTTCAGTCTCTCCTGCGCTGCTTCTCTAATTATAAGGCTCCAAGATTTGTCATTGCGAGGCCATAAAAGGGCCGTGGCAATCTCGTGCAGGCAGTAGCGAAAAGGACGAGGATACGGATTGCCACGTCGCTTCGCTCCTCGCAATGACATGAGGGGTAGTTTTTCTGAACTTAATCAGCCGTCAGATACTCGGCGTTCAGGGCGTCGAGCATATCGGCAAAATAGGTGTGTTCGACGATATCCCGCAGCACTTCGGGTTCGGACACCCATGTGTTGAGATGAATATTTACCGCACCCTCGGTGGCAATGGCATCCACGCGGCCGTCGTCCGTGCCGAAGAGCAGGAACGAAACACCGTCCGCACTCTTGATCTCCTCGTCGAACGCAAAGCGCTCGGCGTACACGGAATTCAAGCCGATGCCGTTGCCCTCGTGCACAGAAATGCTTACCCGCAGCGCGCCGCCGTCCTCTGTCAGGTAGGTCGCATTGCAGAATGCCTGACGGTGCCATTCGTCCTCCGCAGGGTTCTCCGCTAACGGTATGGTTTCCCGATAAAGGTAAACCACGCCCTCCACCGGCGTTGCGACCTCGTCCAGATAGGAAAAGTCCGCGCAGAAGCCCTTGTCGTTCTTTACGAGCGTCGTCAGATCATCGGCGGAATAATAATAGCCGCCGTCAAAGGTCATGTGGCGATTCCACGTTGCGCCGCCGGATTCGTCGTTTTGAAAGCCGTCCTTCCTCGACAGAATCTCGATTGCCCGTTCTGCCACCCGTTTTCCGGTTTCCGCCGCTTCCTCTTGGGTAAAGTCAGGTGCGCTATCCCGCTCCCACAGCATGCCGGCGCCGTATTCGTTCGCCTGATCTTCCATAGCCTGATAGGCTTCCCGTTCATCGGTGAACAGGCGTGCACCAAATAATCCCGCTGCCGCTGCCGTGATGGTCAGCGCAGCAGCCGCTGCTGCCGCGATCAGCACCTTCGGCAGGATGCGGCGCTTCTGCTTCGGGGCGTGGGCATCCTCTAAAAATGCGTCGTCCACGCCGTTCATGGCATTCAGTAAATCCTCTTGTTTCACAGCAATTCCTCCTTCTGCAAATAATGCCTCAGCTTTTCCCGTGTACGGTGGAGCAGCGACTTGACCTTACTCTCGGAATAGCCGAAGCGCTCCCCGATTTCCGCGAGGGAGTCCAGATACCAGTAGCGGCAGAGAAACACCCGCCGCTGCGCCTCCGGCAGTCCGCGGACAAACGCGCCGATGGCCTGCTCCAGCTCTGCGGCGCTCACCTGCGCCTCCGGCCCACTGCCGTCCGGTATTGCCTCGGCCAGCTCGTCCAGCGACAGGGCGTACCGCTCCGTGCGACGCTTCTGCGCACCGCTGGCGCGGACGCGGTCGATGGCGATGTTGCGCGTGAGCTTGCCCAGATACGCCGACAGCCGCTCCGGCTCGTTCGGCGGGATGCTGTTCCACGCGGCCAGCCACACGTCGTTCACGCACTCCTCTACATCCGTCGCATCAGACAAAATGCGTGACGCGATCGACCGGCAATACAGCAGATAGGAAAGCTGCGCCTGCTCAATGGCCAGCTCATTCCGCTGCCGGAACAGCACAACGATCTCCTGATCGGTCATTCCCTCACCTCCTCACCCCAATACTCGGGAAATTTCCGCCAAGGTTGCAGAAAAAGAAAAAATTTCCCGCCCGCCGCGCGTTTTCGCGTCCGGCAGGCGGGAATTTTGCGTGTCTGATTGAAGTTAATTGCTGTTTTTCGTGCAGTAATCCGTCACGCGCAGCAGCACCGTTGCGGCCTGCGCGCGGGTTGCGGTTTCCTTCGGGGCGAAGCAGTTCCTGCCCATGCCCTCGAGGATTCCGGCCTGCACCATGGCGCACACACTCTGCTCGGCCCAGCTCGAAATCTCCTTCTTGTCAGAGAAGGTCAGCTTCGTATTCAGCGGTTCCTCCATCAGCGAGCCGATCGTCCGATCCAGAATCGTGGCCATCTCCTCGCGGGTGATGCTGCGGTCGGGGCGGAAGGTGCCGTCCTCATAGCCGAGGACGATCTGCTTCTTTTCTGCCCAGAGGACGGCGTCGGTGTACCACTCGCCGCGCTTGACATCGGAAAAGCTCTTCGTCCCCGGCGTTACGTCCCAGCCGAGCTTCTGCACGGTTCGATAGAGCATCGTTACGAACATTGCGCGGGTCAGCGGGCTGTCCGGCTCGTAGCGGTCGTTCCCCATTCCGTTCAGGATGCCCAGCGAGACCGCGCGGCCGATGTTGGCAAAGTACCACGCGTCGTTCGGCACGTCGCGGTACACATGCCCGCTCTTTGACACGTAGATGCGGCCGGAGAGCTGCGGGGCCTTTTTGCTGAAAACGGTGTAGTTCAGCACGCCGTCAAAGCAGGCAATCGGGCCGGTATACAGCCGCGCCGCCGAGGACGCCGCCGTGCCGTTTGTCGTATAGCGCAGCTCCGTGCCCGTATTGGGATTGGTAATGACAAGCTTGCCGTCCTTCACGGCAAAGGTCGGCTCCTGCACGGGCAGGGTCGTAATCGTCTGCGTCATCAGCTCGCTGCGCGAGCCGTTGAGATTCTGCGAGGCAATCGCCTTCACCGTCGTCCCGAGGCTGACCGCAAACTCGCTGAGGTACAGCTTCCCGTTCAGCACAGGGTCGGAGCCGTCGGTCGTGTAGTAGATATCCGACCCATCCTGCGCCGAAAGCTGCGCGGTCAGATTGCCGTAGGTCATATTGAGCGTCATCTCCGGTGCGGTAAGCGGCCCAAGATCGGTGCCGTTCGGCTTGCAGGAATAGTAGCGCTCGCCGTTTTCCAGCGTAACGCCCCGGCGGCGGAACAGCTCGTTGACGGTTACGAACTCATAGCCCTCGTCGAGCAGCGTATCGACCGCCCGCAGCGCAGCGGGAATGGTCGTCGCGTGGATATCGTGCGCCAGAATGATCGCGCCGTCAAACGCGGCGGAAACGATGTTGTTATACACCGTATCGGAATTGAGATATTTCCAGTCGCGCGGATCAATCGACCAGAAAATTGCGGGCTTGCCGATAATTTCCAGCGTGTGTGATTTATAATCGCCATAGGGCGGGCGCAGCAGGAAATTGTAATTCGTGCCGAGGTGGCCGTTGAGGATATCATCGGTCGTGTCCAGCTGCCAATGCACCTGCTCGTCTGTTTTGGTTGACAGGGTCGGGTGGTCATATGTATGCTGGGCAATCTGGTGGCCCTCGGTATACATCCGCTTTACGGTCTCCGGAAAGTTCTTCGCCTTCATGCCGAGCATGAAGAACGTGACCTTCACGCCGCGCTCCTTCAGGCCGTCGAGCAGCTCTGCCGTATAATTGCAGGGGCCGTCGTCAAAGGTCAGCGCGATCAGCTTCCCACCCGTCTCCGCCGAAGCCGTCACCGGCAGCAGCGTCAGCAGGCAGGCCGCCAAGAGTAAAATTGCCAGAATTCGTTTCATCTTCCGTTCCTCCATTGTCTGTTTCTGTCGGAGGCAAGTGTCCGTCACGGTCCATGGCGACGCTCGCCCATTGTTGATCGAATAGTGTCAGCTGGGTCATGTGCTCCAGCCACTGCGGAAGCTTCAGCGCTTCCTCCGGCGGGAGAGCCGCCGTAAAGCCGTCCTCCGTCTGCCGCAGCAGGCAGAAGTCCACTGCGACGCCGTCCAGCTCGCCGCGCCACGGTTTCCATTCGCCGCGCGGGTAGGGCGAGGCAATCGCGCCGCTCGGCTCTGCAGGAAAATGCCGCGCCGGGATTCGCGCCGTCAGCTGCCCCTCGGCATCCGGAATACCGAGATATTCTGCGGTGAACATACTTAGGACGTAAACGCGCAGCGGGCGTTCCGTCTTTTTTTCCAGCTTGCAGGAAAAGTTCCAATACAGTCCCTCGCGGCGGCCCGTCAGCGTGCCGATTGGCGCCGCGTTCTCATAGATCGTAAGCTCCATAACGAAATCCCTCCCGCACAGTATATGCGAGAGGGCTCCGCAATTGTCAAAAAATCCGTTCTGTTCTTTCGACCCTCTGCTCAGGTCTTCGGAAGGCCGAAGCTGACCGCAATGGCATCATCCACGCGGTTCATCATCGTCTCGTCCAACCGGCCCATATGCTCGCGCAGGCGGCGCTTATCGATCGTCCGAATCTGCTCAAGCAGCACGACGGAATCCTTCGTCAGGCCGACGCTTCTTCCGGCCAGCTCAATGTGCGTCGGAAGCTTTGCCTTATTGGTCTGGCTGGTGATCGCCGCAGCAATCACCGTCGGAGAGTGCTTGTTGCCGGTATCGTTCTGAACGATCAGCACCGGACGTGTTCCGCCCTGCTCGCTGCCGACGACCGGACTGAGATCCGCATAGAAGATGTCGCCCCTCTTTACCGTTGTGTCCATTTGCTTCACGATCCGTATTTTGTCTCCGTACCTCTGTACGTCAACCATATTCTCCCACGCAGAAGCAAGGTTTATTCAGCGGAACTCCATTCCATTGTATGATAGCCTACACAATATATTGCAAAATTTCTGTCTGATTTTCGCCGTCGAAATAAATTCTCGGAATTCGCTTGTTGATGCCGCACAGGACCTCGTAGGGGATCGTGCCGAGCTGAGCGGCAAGGCTGTCCACGTCGATGCTTGCACCGCCGTCCTCCCCGAAAATGGTCACAACATCGCCGACCTTCGCCTCCGGCACGGCCGTCACGTCCACCATGCACATATCCATGCAGATGCGGCCCACCTGCGGCACGCGTTTGCCGTGCAGCAGGAAGGAAATGTGATTGGAGAAGCTGCGTGACAGGCCGTCGGCATAGCCGATGCCGACCACGGCGATACGCTGCGGCGCTTCGGTCCGGTAAGTCCGGCCGTAGCTGATCGTGATATCCGGCGCGTAATCGCGCAGCTGGAAGATCGTCGAGCGAAGCTGCATCACGGGCTTGAGGTCGATCATTCCTCGCAGCTCGTCCGACGGCAGCACACCGTAGGTCGCGATGCCGGGGCGGATCATGTCCAGCGCAAATTCCGGGTAGAGAATGCTCGCGCCGCTGTTGCAGCAGTGGCGAATCTCCGGCGCAATACCGACGGCCTTCAGCTCGTCGAGCGTGTTCCTGAAGCGGGCAAACTGCGTCCGCGTAAACTCCGCGTCCGCCGGGGCAGTGGAATCGGCCACCGGAAAGTGGGTAAACACGCCCTCGATCAGCAGATGCTCCAGCTGCGCGACCTGCCGAATCTCCTCGACGGTCTGCGGATGGTCGTAGGCAAAGAAGCCGAGGCGGGACATGCCCGTGTCGAGCTTCAGGTGCACGCGGATGCGCCGCTTCGTGCCGCTCAGGCGGTCGTTCAGGCGCTTGGCATATTCCAGACTGTGCACCTCCTGCCGCAGGTTCATTGCAGCTAAATCCTCGGCATAAAACGGCGGCGTGTAGCCTAAGATCAGGATCGGCCCGCGCAGGCCGCCGCGCCGCAGCTGCACAGCCTCCTCGATATTGGAAACCGCAAGGTACTCCGCGCCCAGCTCCACCAGATGGCGGCTGACCGGTACCGCCCCGTGGCCGTAGGCGTCGGCCTTGACCACGCCGAGAAAACGGCAGCCGGTGGGAATCTTCTCCCGCAGCGCGTGATAGTTATGATTTAAGTTGTCGAGCGAAATATCCGCCCATGTCCTCTTTAAGTAATCCATAGAATCAACTTCCGTCTGTCAGTTTGAAGTCCGAAAGCTCCAGCTTCAGGACTCTCTGGTTATTATAGCACACTTCGGCATAAATTGGTATCCCATTTTCAAACCAGCAGTCCACGACGAGGCGCTTTTCGTCAAAGCCCTTCTCATATGTCGCGCGGTAGCCGGTTTCGTCCGCTCCCGCAGCGGCGAGATACTCCTGCCGCCAGCAGCACACCACGAGTGCCGGAGCCGCTGCGGGAATGACATTGCCATTGGCCAACAGGCCAAAATCCATCGCCATGCCGTCGTAGGTGATCGTCCCGCCATCGGCGGAGACCGTCGCGGTAATACCCGCCAGCGTCTGCGGCGCGGCGACCTCAAAGCGCACCGCGCCCGTTTCGTCCGACGCGCAGCGCAGGGTAAATTCCTCCACTGCCTCGCCGTCGTCCGCCGTGACCTTCGCCGTGAACGAGCAGCCGCCCGCCTGCACCAGCGACGCTCGGAACTCGATGGCCGGTGTCAGCAGATTCTCCGCGCCCCCGCAGCCGCTCAGAAGCAGCGCCGCCAGCGCCAATAATACCAGAATTCGCCGCAAATTGCACACATCCCTATGGCAGTAGTCGCGGCAGCCGCAAAAGAAGGTCGGACGGCAGCATCCCGTACTCCCCCAGCTCAGCGGCGCACAGATCGCCCGCCGTGCCGTGGAGCCACGCCGCGGCGGCAGCCGCGCGGGTCGGGGAAAGTCCCTGCCCCAGCAGCGCCGTTACGATGCCCGCCAGCACGTCCCCGCTGCCGCCGGTCGCCATGCCGGGATTGCCGCAGCGGTTGACATAACATCCCTCCGCGCCGACGATGAGCGACCGGTGACCCTTTAAGAGCAGCGTCGCGCCCGTCTGCGCGTAAAATTCCTTTGCGGCGGCAAGGCGAGAGCCGGTCTGCACCCCGAACAGCCGCTGAAATTCACCGGCATGGGGCGTGACGACCACCGGACAGGCCGCGCCGCGCAGTACATCTATATGCCCCGCCAGCACCGGCGCACCGGTATAGCCCACGCTCCCGCAGACGAGCAGCAGCCGCCCATAGTCCCCCTTGTGCGATTCGCGCTCCCTGCGCGGCAGCCATTTCCAAATCGTTTGCTGCCGAACCTCCAATAGCGGCACAGAAATCTTCGCCATGGTCCCGCCTCCCATAATTTCCTATTTGCTTTATTATAGTGTCTCCGAAAAAAATAGTCAACAATCGCTTGCAACTGGGGAAAAGATATGATACTATGTCTTTGATATGGAAAAAGGCAATGATCGGGTTGTCGGCCTTCCGGAGCGGTTTTCAGAGAGGACGCGTTTGCTGCGAGCGTCTGCCGTGGGAGGTGCGGCCTTCCCCCGTGAGCCTCCGGCTGAACGCGAAGGTAAGTAGGCTTGGACGGGTCGCTCCGTTAACGGCCTTGAGCGTGCAGCGTTCGCTGCAAATTGCGGGTGGTACCGCGGAAGGTTCCGGTGCGTCGGCACCGGCAGGAGTCTTTCGTCCCCTATCGGGCGGAGGGCTTTTCTTTTTTTGTATTTTTACTCTATAGAAGGAGAACTGATGATGAGAGAACAACTCGAACAAATCAAAACGCAGGCGCTGGCGGACATCCACAACGCCCTCGACGCCGTGTCGCTCGACGCGGTCCGTGTGCGCGTGCTGGGCAAGAAGGGCGAGCTGACCGCTGTCCTGAAGCAGATGGGCAAGCTCAGCGCCGAGGAACGCCCGGTCATGGGACAAATTGCCAACTCCGTCCGCGCCGCGCTGGAAGAAAAGCTCGACGAGCGCAAGGCCGAGCTGCAAGCCGCCGCGCTGGAACGCAAGCTGGCCGAGGAAGCGCTCGACGTGACCATCCCCGGCAAGGCCATTGAAATGGGCCACCAGCACCCGATGAATAAGGTGCTGCAGGAGGTCAAGGAGATTTTCATCGGCATGGGCTACCAGATCGTGGACGGCCCGGAGGTCGAGGAAGCCAGCTACAACTTCACCCGCCTGAACATCGAGGAGGGCCACCCCTCCCGTGACCGCTCGGATACGTTCTATTTTGACGACGACGATTCCGTCCTGCTGCGGACGCAGACCAGCCCGATTCAGATCCGCGTCATGGAAAAACAGCAGCCGCCCATCCGCATTCTCGCTCCCGGCCGCGTATTCCGCAAGGACGAGGCCGACGCAACGCACTCGCCCATGTTCCACCAGATCGAAGGTCTGGTCGTAGACGAGGGCATTACGATGGGCGATCTCAAGGGCGCGCTCGAAACGCTCATCAAGCGGCTCTACGGCGAGGACGCCGTCGTCCGCTTCCGCCCGCACCACTTCCCCTTCACCGAGCCGAGCTGCGAGGTCGATATGCAGTGCTTCAAGTGCCACGGCACGGGCGAAACAAACGGACAAGTCTGCTCCACCTGCCACGGTGAGGGCTGGATCGAGCTGCTGGGCGCGGGCATGGTCCATCCGAAGGTCCTCGAGGGCTGCGGCATTGACAGCAAGAAGTACTCCGGCTTTGCCTTCGGCATCGGCCTCGAGCGCATGGCGATGGGCCGCCTGCGGATCAACGACCTGCGGCTCATCTTCGATAACGACATCCGGTTCCTTTCGCAGTTTTAAGGAGGTGCAGCAATGAAACTGAACAGAAATTGGCTCAATGAGGACTTTGTTGATCTTTCCAACATCTCCGATAAAGAATTTGTCGAAACCCTGACTGTCGCCGGTCAGAAGGTCGAAACCTACGAACGGCTCGATGCCGAAATCCGCAACGTCGTCGTCGGACGGGTGCTTTCCATCGTCCGGCACGAAAACTCCGACCATATGTGGGTCTGCCAGATCGACGTCGGCGCGGACGAGCCGGTGCAGATCGTCACCGGTGCGCAGAACGTCCACGAGGGCGACCTCGTCCCCGCCGCGCTGCACAACTCCTACCTTCCCGGCGGCGTGCATATCACGAAGGGCAAGCTGCGCGGCGTTGCGTCGAACGGAATGCTCTGCTCTCTGAAGGAGCTGAACCTGACGCTCAACGACTTCCCCTATGCCATCGAGGACGGCATCTGGATTTTGCAGGAGGACTGCAAGCCCGGCGACGACATCAACGCCGTCATTGGCAACAACGACACCGTCGTTGATTTTGAGATCACCAACAACCGCCCTGACTGCTATTCCATTATCGGTCTGGCGCGGGAGGCTGCGGCGGCCTTCAACAAGCCGATGCGCCATCACGAGCCGGTCGTCAAGGGCGGCGCACCGGGCGAGCTGACGGAGCTGCTCGACGTGGACGTCCCCGCCGAGGACCTTTGCAGCCGCTACACCGCGCGGATGGTGCGTAATGTGAAGATCGCGCCGTCGCCGAAGTGGCTGCGCCAGCAGCTGCGTGCCAACGGCGTGCGCCCCATCAACAATATCGTTGACATCACGAACTATGTCATGCTGGAATACGGCCAGCCGATGCACGCATTCGACTATCGCTATGTCGGCTCCGGCAAGATCGTCGTCCGCCGCAGCGAGGAGGGCGAAACGCTGACCACGCTCGACGGCACCGTGCGCAAGCTCACCCCCGGCATGCTCGTCATCGCCGACGGCGAGAAACCCATCGGCCTTGCCGGCATCATGGGCGGCGAGAACAGCGAGATCGTCGCCGACACCGTGGATGTCGTTTTCGAGTCCGCGAACTTCAACGGTACCTCCATCCGGCAGACCGCGCTGGCGCTCGGCATGCGCACGGAGGCCTCGGGCAAGTTTGAGAAGAACATCGACCCGCTGCTCACCGTCCCCGCTGTCAACCGCGCCTGCGAGCTGGTGGAGCTGCTCGGCGCGGGCGAGGTCATGGACGGCATGATCGACGTGCTGAACTATGTTCCGCAGCCGCGCACGCTCGAGCTGGAGCCGGAGCGCATCAACGCCCTGCTCGGCACGGATATCTCCGAGGCTGATATGGTCGATTACCTGCGCCGTCTGGAAATCCCCGTCGAGGGCAGAACGATCCGTGTTCCCTCCTGGCGGCCTGACCTTGTGCAGACCGCAGACATCGCCGAGGAGGTCGGCCGCCTGTACGGCTACAACGAAATCCCCACGACGATCTTCAAGGGCATTGCGCTCGAGGGCGGCTACACCGGCACGATGGTGCTGGAAAACCGCTTTGGCAGCCTCTGCCGCAGCCTCGGCTACAGCGAGATTCTGACCTATTCCTTCGTCTCCCCGTCGTCGTTTGATCTCATCCGCCTGCCGGCGGACTCCCCGCTGCGCAAGCCCCTGCGTATCCAGAACGCCCTCGGCGAGGACGCCTCCGTTATGCGCACCGTCGCTCTGCCGTCGATGCTGGCGATTCTGGCGCGGAACAACGCCTATCACAACGCCGCCTGCAAGCTCTACGAGCTGGCGAAGGTCTATCTCCCCGTTGAAGGGCAGACGCTGCCGGATGAGCCAAAGCATCTGGTCCTCGGCACCTACGGCGAAGGCGAGGACTTCTTCACGCTCAAGGGCGAGATCGAGGCAATTCTCAAGGGCATGAACATTCACTCCGGCGAGTACACCGCCGTCCGTAATAACCCCAGCTATCACCCCGGCCGCTGCGCCGCCCTCACCGTTGACGGCGTGCAGATCGGTCTGCTCGGTCAGGTGCACCCGCTGGTCGCGCAGAATTACGGCATCGACACCGAAATTTACGCCGCCGAGCTGGACTTCACCGCGCTGACCGCCCTTGTACAGCCCGAGAACACCTACAAGCCCCTGCCGAAGTACCCCGCCGTCTCCCGCGATATCGCCGTAGTCTGCGACGAGGCCGTCACCGTCGGCGCACTGACGGACTGCATCCGCAAGGCGGGCGGCAAGCTGCTGCGCGACGTGCGTCTGTTTGACATTTATCGCGGCAAGGGCATCGACAGCGGCAAAAAGAGCGTCGCCTTCTCCCTCACCCTCCGCGCCGACGACCGCACCCTGACCGATACCGACTCCGAGAGCACGGTCGGCGCCGTGCTGGCTGCGTTGGAGGCCGAGCTGGGCGCGAAGCTGCGCTGAAAATTCACATTGTAAAAGGTCAATTATATTTTTGTTACCAAAATGTTCACGGTTTTTTCTTTACATTCTCGGGTATTTGGTATATGATATAGAAAAACTGTGAAGGAGGTAGTCGTTTTGGATCATAATACGATCAAGTACGCCGTCCCCGCCGAAGGCAGCGAGGAGATGAAGCAGACTCTCACTCAGGTCTACCGCTCGCTGACCGAAAAGGGCTATAATCCCATCAATCAGATCGTCGGCTACATCCTCTCGGAGGATCCGACCTATATCACCAATCACAACAACGCCCGTAGCCTGATCTGCAAGCTGGATCGCGACGAGCTGCTGCAGGAGCTGGTGCGGCATTACCTGTTTGATTGAGGAGCAAGGTCACATTTACTTTGGAGGTAGCTATGTCTGAGAAAAATGACGTCCTGATGTATAAGGGCCATCCCCTGATGCGCAAGGACAATCTGGTTTATTACGGCTCCATGGCAGACGAATACATCGTCATGCTGCAGATTCTGGAATCCAAGAAGCTGGCGGATCTTGACCTTGCAACCAAGGTTTCGGTGCAGCTCCAGCGCACGGACCCGAATGCAAAGGCGCGCGACCGCGTGGTCAAGAAGAGCGAAAAGGACGGCTTCTACACCGCCCTCGACGTCGGCTGCGTCTGGCTGGAGCGCGCCCTGAGCGCAAAATAACAGCAAACAAAACGGCGTGGAACTCTTGCGAGTTCCACGCCGTTTTATTATTTTTCGTTATTCGTGCTCTTCTTCCGGTGCAGCTTCCGCGGCCTCGGTCGGCTCTGCCGGTGTCTGCTTGGGAGCCGGCGTCGGGATCGTCTGCATCGGCATATTCTGCGCCTGCGCCGCCTGCTGCGCGGCCTTGCGCTTGTTCTTCTGCCCTGCGGCAAAGCTGAAAATTCCGATTGCGGTAAAGACCAGCGAAATCAGCAGGTCCTTTACAAACTGCCCCTTGTCAAAGGTGTAGGAATAGAAGCCGTACTCAATGGAATAGTTGCTGTCAAAGAGGCTGCGCACGGTGTCACCGATCACTTCGGTCAGCTTGACGTTCGCGTAGTCGTTCTGAATATACTTATACAGGTCAAACGCCAGACAGAACGCCACGGCGAGTATCATTACGATAACGGTAGCCACAGCGGCGACGATCACGCCCGTCTTTGAATCCTTCTTACGCGCAAACAGGCCGTAGCCAAAGCAGGCGCAGTATGCGCCGACCAGTGCACTGATCGTGGCGATATAGCCGATGCGGCTGAGGATAAAGTAGCACAGCGCTCCGGCAAGCGAAAACAGCAGCGCGCCGACAATGCCGAGCGCCACATTCTCCTTCGGCTCCAGCTCGGCTGGCGCGCGGTTCATGGAATCCATAAATTTCTCCCTTTCTGTTATGAAGTACGGACATTATACTATACGGCCGCAGAAAAAGCAAGCCTCCGCGGATGATTTCCGGTAATCTCCACATAATAGCACCGAAAACGATCAGACCGGAGGTGCATTTATGGAACCAGCGCATCAGGGAACGCGCAGCCTGCTCTTCCCGCAACCGCCCATTCTTCTTTCCTATGCCTCCGTCGCCGGAAAGAAGGAAGCGGACGGGCCGCTGAAAAACACGTTTGATTTCACTTCACGAGACACAAAATTCGGCCAGAAGACATGGGAAAAGGCGGAAACGCAAATGCAGAAAACCGCCATGCTCCTCGCGCTGCAAAAGGCCGAGCTGACCGAGGCCGACCTCGACGCCGCCTTTGTCGGCGATCTGCTGAACCAGTGCATCGGCTCCAGCTTTTCCATGCGCAACAACGCCGTGCCGACCTTTGGGCTGTACGGCGCGTGCTCCACGATGGCCGAGGGGCTGGTGCTGGCGGCGATGGCGGTCAGCGGCGGCTTCTGCCGAAAAACGCTCACCCTTTCCTCGTCCCACTTCGCCTCCTCCGAACGGCAGTACCGCTTCCCGCTCGGCTACGGCGGCCAGCGCACGCCGACGGCGCAGTGGACAGTCACCGGCGCAGGCGCAGTCGTCCTCGGCAGTAGCGGCGAGGGGCCGCGCCTGAAAAAGGCAACAATCGGAACCATCGTCGACCGCGGCATCAAGGACGCGAACAACATGGGCGCGGCCATGGCGCCCGCCGCCTTTGCGACGCTCCGCGCACACTTTGACGATCTGCACTGCGCGCCGGAGGACTATGACCTGATCGTCACGGGCGACCTCGGCAAGTTCGGCAGCCGGCTTCTGCGCGAGCTGTTCCGCCGCGAGGGCGTCGAGCTGGGGACGCGCTACGACGACTGCGGCGTGATGATCTTCGACACGGAAAAGCAGGACGTCCACTGCGGCGGCAGCGGCTGCGGGTGCAGCGCCTCGGTGCTGTGCGGCTATCTTCTCGGGCGCATGGAGCGCGGCGAACTGCGGCGGCTGCTGTTCTGCGGCACGGGCGCGCTGCTCTCCCCGCTCTCCACGCAGCAGGGCGAGTCCATCCCCTCGGTCTGCCACGCGATTTCTATCGAAAGGGGCTGAGAGTATGGACTATTTGAAGGCCTTCGTCGTCGGCGGGCTGTTCTGCGTGATCGGCCAGCTTCTGATCTGCAAAACAAAGCTGACACCCGCAAGAATTCTCGTTTCCTATGTCGTCGCAGGCGTATTCTTAGGCGGCGTGGGGCTGTACCGGTATCTCGCGGACTTCGCCGGAGCGGGCGCGACCGTCCCATTGACCGGCTTCGGCTATTCGCTGGCCAAGGGCGTGAAAAAGGCCGTGGACGAGCAGGGCTTCCTCGGCATTTTCACCGGCGGCCTGACGGCCACGGCGGGCGGCATTGCGGCGGCCATCGTTTTTGGCTGGATCGCGGGCCTCATCTGCAAGCCGAAGGACAAATGATGTATAGCCCACGCCCCGACGGGCATACTAAC
>CAKUNB010000021.1 GCA_934668285.1 uncultured Oscillospiraceae bacterium
CTGCTCCTCCAAGCCGAGGCGGTCGTAGATCTGCTCGCTGCTCCACGGGACGATGTTGACGACCAGATTGATCGACGTTTCGTCCTTGATGGCCGCCATGCCGAAGAGCTTTGCGACGTTGATTACGCCGATGCCGCGAATTTCAATGTAGTTGCGAATGAGCGCGGGCGAGGTGCCCATGAGGGTGTTATCCGCGATTTTGCGAATCTCCACCGCATCGTCGGCGATCAGCCGGTGGCCGCGCTTTAAAAGCTCCGCCGCCGCCTCGCTCTTGCCGATGCCGCTCTCGCCCATCAGCAGCAGGCCTTCGCCGTAGACCTCGACCAGCACGCCGTGACGGGAGACCTTTGGCGCAAGCGCGTTTTTCAGGTAGACGCCCAGAGAGGAAACGATGTAGGAGGTCGACTCCATGCAGCGCAGAATGGTAACGTCGTTCTTCTGCGCCATTTCGAGGCACTCGGGCGTCGGCTCGATATTCCGCGCAAAAATCAGCGCGGGAATCTTATAGGAAAACAGCTCGTCGAACACCGCCAGCAGGCGCTCATGCGAAAGCGTTTCGATGTAGGCCTCCTCGACCTTTCCGATGATCTGCAGGCGCATCCGCTCAAAATGATTGAAAAAGCCGGAAAGCGGCAGCCCCGGGCGGGAAACCTCCTCGACCATGACCTGCACAGTGTCGAAATCGGACGAGGCATGCACGACATTCAGATGGAAATCTTCTGCAATTTTCTTCACAAGGACGCTGTATGAGTTCATAATCGGCTCCTTTATCTTAAAATACGGTGATTCCTGCCTCTATTATAGTCTACGGGCGCATTTTCCGCAACCGTTCGAAGAAAAAATATATTTTTTGCAATTTTTCTCTTGCATTTCGAATTCTAATCTGCTATTATATAGCTCGGCGCGTCAGAGTGCCATTTTCCATGGATGATTTTCCCATGATTGGAGGTGCAGCAATTGGCAAAGTGCGATATTTGCGGCAAGGGTGTTACTTTCGGCATCAAGGTTTCTCACTCCCACAGACGTGCAAACAGAATGTGGAAGCCGAACGTAAAGCGCGTGAAAGCAATCGTCGATGGTTCTCCCCGCCATGTCTACGTCTGTACAAGATGCCTCCGTTCCAATAAGGTTGAACGCGCTATCTGATTTTGACTAAATTGACATACAATCAAGACAAGCCTTGAGCTTGTCTTTTTTGTTTGTCCGGGGCCGGCGGTGCTTTCTATTTTTTTCGATAACAAAATATTTTTTAGTTGGATTTCATCTTGAAATTTGCCTCCTATTATGATACGATAAATTTGTATCGGAATGTCCGTCCTATGCGGACGAACGAAAGAAATATTAGGAGGCTAAATCACAATGAATGTAGCGGAAATTATGGAACAGCGCAGTGCGTTCTCCTTTGAGGTGTTCCCTCCCAAGACTGATGTCGGTATGGAAAAGCTCTGCGGCGCGGGCGGCGTGCTGGAAAAGCTGTACACCCTGAACCCCGACTATATTTCCTGCACCTACGGCGCGGGCGGCACGAACGTCGGCAAGAACCTTGAGGTCATGAAGAAGATCAAGGACGACGGCAAGTGCACCCCCGTTACCCACTTCACCTGCATCGGTAACACCAAGGAAGGCATCAAGGAGCAGCTGCAGACCTATCTGGACAACGGCATCGACCATATGCTCGCCCTGCGCGGCGACCTTCCCTTCGGCTGGAAGGGCACGGGCGGCGATCTGCACTACGCCACCGAGCTTGTCAAGTTCGTCCGTCAGGAGTTCGGCGATAAGTTCACCATCGCCGTCGCAGGCTCCCCCGAGGGCCACATTGCCTGCCGTTCTCTGGAAGCGGATATCGCCTTCCTGAAGCAGAAGCAGGACAACGGCGCCGACTACATCATGACGCAGCTCTGCTGGGATATGGATCAGTTCCGCTACTGGCTCGACGCGGTGCGCGCCGCCGGTATCTGGCTGCCCGTCGATGTGGGCATCATGCCGATCCTCGATCAGGCCGCGACCATCAACATGGCGCTCTCCCGCAACGGCTGCGTCATGCCCAGAGCGCTCTGCGAGATCATCTCCAAAAACTGGATCTTCCCGAACCCGTTCTCCGTCGGTCTGAAGACCGCCAAGGGCGACGAGGCCTGCTTCGACGCGGACGTCGAGGGCAAGAAGGCCAGCTTCAAGGAAGCCGGTATCGAATACACCATCAACCAGATCGACGAGTACCGCGCCTGCGGCATCAACGGCATCCATCTGTACGCGCTGAACAAGTACGACGACGTTGCCCGCATCGCCAAGGAAGCCGGCCTGCTCGACATTATCTAATTAAGTGCGCCGCGTCATTGCGCAGCTCTTCTTTCTGCTGCGCAATGACAGCCCGGCAAAGGAGCAATTGTTATGACGCATACCATCGCTGTCGCCGGTAAGGGCGGCGTGGGCAAGACCACGGTCTGCGGAATGCTGATCGACTATCTTATCAAAACCGGAAAAGGCCCGCTGCTGGTCGTGGACGCGGACGCAAACTCCAACCTGAATGAGGTTCTGGGCGTTGAGTCCGTCACCTCCCTCGGCGAAATCCGCGAGGAGATCGCTCAGGCGGAGCTGCGCGGCGACGTCATCCCCAAGAACATGACCAAGGCCGACTACGCCGAAATGCGCTTCAACGACGCGCGTCTGGAGGAGGACGACTTTGACATGCTCGTCATGGGCCGGACGCAGGGCAAGGGCTGCTACTGCTACGTCAACGGCGTGCTCAAGACGCAGATGGACAAGTACCTCGGCGCGTACCGCTATACCGTCATCGACAACGAGGCGGGCATGGAGCATATCGCGCGCGGCACGCTGCCGCACGTAGACACGCTGCTGCTGGTTTCCGACTGCTCCCGCCGCGGCATTCAGGCCGTGGGCCGCATTGCGCGGATGGTCGACGAGCTGAACCTCAAGCCCACCAAAATGGGTCTGATCGTCAACCGCGCCCCCGGCGGCGTTCTGAACGACGGCGTTCGTGAGGAGATCGCGAATCAGAAGCTGACGCTGCTCGGCGTTCTGCCGCAGGATGATGCGGTCTATGAGGCCGACTGCGAAGGCAAGCCCAGCGCCCGCGTCCCCGACACCACCCCCGTCAAGGTCGCCCTGCGCGGCGTGATGAAGGATCTGGGACTGTAAACGGCTCGGCTCTCATCATTATTCATCATTCACTGTTCACCATTCGCAACCATGTAAACCAACCGGGGCGGCTTTGCTGTTCCGGAGAATACTCAGGAGGAAAATACAATGGCTTTTGAACCCAAAACGCAGGCGTTCACCTCGTCCATTGCCACCGTCACCCTCGGCACAGGGGACAAGGCAGTCAAGCTGGGCGGCGTAAACGTTCTGCCCTTCTACTCCTTCGATGCGCCCATTGAGAACGCACCGAAGATCGGCGTCGAAATTACGGACGCCGGTATCGAAGCCTACCCGCAGAAGGGCCTTCGGGACTTCTACGCAGGCTGCACCACCCCCGCCGAGATGGCGAAAAAGGTCGAGGAAATGCACGGCGCTTCCTTTATCTGCCTGCATTTCGAGGGCGCAGACCCCAACGGCGAGAACAAGCCGACGGCCGACTGCGTCGAAATCGCCAAGGCCGTTGCCGAGGCAACAACCCTGCCCATCGTTATCATGGGCTGCAAGAACATCGAAAAGGACGCCGAGCTGTTTTCCAAGATCGCCGAGGCGCTGCAGGGCAAGAACATTCTTGTCATGTCCGCCCGCGAGGAGGACTATAAGTCCGTCGGCGCTTCCGTCGTGATGGCTTACGGCCAGAAGGTCGGCGCGGAATCCGCCGTCGATATCAACCTTGCAAAGCAGCTCAACGTGCTGCTGACCCAGCTTGGCGTTGCGCCGTCGTCCATCGTGATGAACGCCGGTTCCGCCGCGGCGGGCTACGGCTACGAGTACGTTGCCTCCACTCTCGATCGCATCCGTGCCGCGGCACTGGCACAGAGCGACGATCAGCTCCAGATGCCCATCATCACTCCCGTTTCCACCGAAACCTGGAACGTGAAGGAATCCATCATGGCCGAGGCCGACATGCCCGAATGGGGCGACGCCGAGGAACGCGGCATCGAGATGGAGATCACCACCGCCGCCGCTTGTCTGGCCGGCGGCTCCGACGCTGTCATCATGCGCCATCCGGCCGCCATCAAGGCGATCGCGACCATGATCGAAGCGCTGGTCTGATCGGAAGGAGGAACATACCATGGCACTGAAAGGCTTAGATATTTTCAAGCTCTCCCCTAAGAAGAACTGTAAGGAATGCGGCAGCCCCACCTGTATGGCCTTCTGCATGAAGGTCGCGCAGGGCGCTGTCCCGCTGGATAAGTGTCCGTACTTCTCGCCGGACGCAATCGCCACCCTCTCCGAGGCCACTGCGCCTCCCATGAAGACCCTCACCGTCGGCAGCGACATCAAGCTCGGCGGCGAAACGGTCCTGTTCCGTCATGAAAAGACTCTCGTCTCCCGCAACCGCTTTGCAGTGCCGGTCTGCACCGGTATGGACGAAGCCGAGGCCGATCAGAAGCTCGCCGACCTGCAGAAGGTCGATTACGAGCGCATCGGCGAGCGCGAGTACGTTGAGTTCGTCCTCGTCCACTGCGGCAAGGACTCCAACGGCAAGTGGGAAGACCTTGTCAGGAAGGCAATGGCCACGAACCGCACGCTCATTCTCGACTGCGAGTGCGTCGAGTGCGCGAAGAAGGCACTGGCCCTGTGCAAGGACGGCAAGCCCATTCTGAACGGCGCGAACGCCGAGAATTACGAAGCCATG
The DNA here is from genome assembly GCA_934668285.1 of uncultured Oscillospiraceae bacterium. Lineage (GTDB taxonomy): Bacteria > Bacillota > Clostridia > Oscillospirales > Oscillospiraceae > JAZOXB01. The sequence continues at coordinate 4,796 of CAKUNB010000021.1, forward strand.
AGCGCCGCCGCGACCGAAGCGGGCGTTGTGCTGGGCGTGAAGGGCGCGTCCCTCGCCGAGCTGTATGACACCGTGAAGAAGCTCGAGGGCCTCGGCAACAAGAATCTTGTCATCGATGTCACCGGCGCGACCGTCAAGGAGACCTTCGCCAATGCCGTTCTCGTGCGCCGCACCGCCCTGAAGGACGGCGACCGCACCTTCGGCTATCCCTCCATCGTCAATCTGGCGAAGCTCGCCAAGGGCGACCTGCATCTGCAGACCGCGCTGGCAGCCGTCTTTACGCTGAAGTACGGCTCCATCATCGTCATGGAGCAGATGCGCTACGCCGAGGCGCTGCCGCTGTACGGCCTGCGCCAGAACATCTACACCGACCCGCAGAAGCCGATGAAGGTCGCGCCCGGCATCTACCCGATGAACGGCGCTACGCCCGATGATCCCTGCCTGATGACGGTGGACTTCGCGCTGACCTACTTCCTCGTCTCCGGCGAGATCGAGCGCTCCAACGTGCCGGTCAACCTGCTGATCACCGACGCTTCCGGTATGTCCGTTCTGACCGCGTGGGCGGCGGGCAAGTTCTCGTCCTCCACCGTCAAGAAGTTCTTTGATGAGTACGACATCGCCGGCAAGATCAACAACCGCACCCTTGTCATCCCCGGCAAGGTCGCCGTTATGAAGGGCGAAATTCAGGACAAGCTGCCCGAGTGGAACGTCGTCGTCGGCACCCGCGAGGCCGTTGAGATCGTCAAGTACCTCAAGGACGGCGAACATATCAAGGCCGCCGAGCTTGTCGCCGCGTCCAAGAAGCCCGCGGAGGAGAAGAAGCCCGCTGCGGACGAGAACGCCCCCATCGACTTCAGCAAGCTCGTCATTCCCGAAATTGCGCATAAGGACATGGGCGTGACCTACAAGACCCGCAACGTGCAGTCCAAGAAGTTCGTCACCATCGGCGAGCGCATCCACTGCATCAGCCCGGTCATCCGCGAGGCCATGGCCACGTTCAACCCCGATCCCATCCTGGAGCGTGCCGCGCAGCAGATCAAGGCCGGTGCGACCTACCTCGACGTCAACATCGGCCCTGCGGAATCCAACGGCCCCGAGCTGATGACCTGGGCAGTCAAGCTCCTGCAGGAGAACTTCAACAACGTCCCGCTGGCCCTCGACACCGCCAACAAGAAGGCGATCGAAGCCGGTATCCGCGTCTATAACCGCACGAACGGCAAGCCCATCGTTAACTCCGCCGATGCCGGCTCCCGTATCTCCAACATTGACCTCGCCGCCGCCAACGACGCCATCGTTATCGCCCTGTGCTCTGCCGACGGCATCGCGAAGGACAACGACGAGCGCATGCACCACTGCCATACCATGCTCGATCGCGGCATGGCGCTGGGCATGGAGGCCGAGGACCTGTGGTTCGACCCGCTGTTCCTGGTCGTCAAGGGTATGCAGGACAAGCAGATGGACGTTCTGAACGCCATCAAGCTGTTCGCCGACGAGGGCCTGAAGTCCACCGGCGGTCTGTCCAACAACTCCAACGGTGCGCCGAAGACGCTCCGTCCGATCATGGACTCCGCGCTGGTCGCCATGGCGATGATGCAGGGCCTGACCTCCGCCATCGTCAACCCGAACGACCTGCGGCTGATGGAAACCATCAAGTCCTGCGACATCTTCAAGAACAACGAGCTGTACTCCGACAGCTACCTCGAGCTGTAATTCCAAGGCTAACTGCGCCCTTTTCAGGGCGCAGTTCTTGGCATTTTTCTATCCCCCCAAGGGGGATAGCCGCAAGCTGAAAGGAGCAAACCGTCGATGAAGAAACGGCGATATCTGATACCGATTTGTCTGTTCGTTGGCGCTGCTTTGCTCGTCGGCGGGTTCTTCCTGGTGCGTTGGTGGCTTAGGCCGGAGGTTTGGGTTACGGTTCCGCTGGACAACTTTGTTCTGACCAACGACCGTGGTGAGACGCTGCAACCTGACGCAGACGATAACACATTGACGTACACAGAATCACGAACCGGATTTCAGGGCTACAGTCTTCGTGTCCGGAGCAGCGACGTCTTCACACTGCAAACCGATTCGCAGGAAGAGGTATGCTTTGCTGTGCAGTGGGACGACGAATGCACCTTCACTTCCTTTCGCGGTTATGGCGCAACGCGCCTGAGTATCTCGCGCGACTGCATCACCGTGGAGGGCGAGCTGCGAGATTTCCTGATCACCACGTTCACAGAGGAGGATTCCACGCGGCGCTATCGGCTGCGCGGCGACGCGGCGGAGTGGGTGCGGCTGGAGCGGTCGGAGCGCGAGGCAACGGCAGAAAGCTCGTCGTCCTATACCCTCGAGCTTCGCGACCTGTACTCCGAAGAAGTCTTTGCGCAGCATGAGTCGTCTGACGGGGCGGCATTTACTCTGCAAAATGTATCCGGAAATTAGTTAAAAAGTTCGCAATACTCTGAATTCGTTCGCAAAATATGCAAATATTTCACGATAAGCAGGAGGAAAAACCATGAGCGTATTAACCGATCTTATCTATGGCGGCTCGAATGCCGTCGCCGGGTTGACCGAAGGCGCGGTCAACGACGCCATCGCAAAGTACGGTGCAGACAAGCCAGTGGCTTTCCCCGACACTGCGTATTTCTTCCCCACCATCTACGCGGCAACGGGTGTCAAGGTCACGAAGCTGGGCGATCTGCCCGCCTGCGTCGGCGTACTCAAGAGCCTCATCACCAATCAGGAGGACCTCGGGCAGGCCCTCAACGCCGGTCTGGCCACTGCCGTCGGCGCGGAAATTCTGGAAGGCCTCGGCTATCTGGATGGCGACCCCTATGCCAACGATTCCGGCATCGGCTTCGTCCCCGACCCCATCATCCGTTCTCTCGGCGTGCCGCTGGTCACGGGCGATATCCCCGGCGTGGCGGTCGTGCTGGGCAAGGCGGAAAACCCCGCGGACGTGGTCAAGGTCGTGAAGGACTATCAGTCCAAGGGCATCATGACCTTCATGGTCGGCGATGTCATTGAGCAGTGCGCCGAGGGCGGCGTGAAGATGGGTCTGGAATTCCGCGTCGTGCCGCTGGGCCACGCGGTCACGAGCGTCATCCATGTCGTCACCGTCGCCATCCGTGCGGCGCTCATCTTCGGCAACGTCACGCCCGGCGATCTGCCCGGTCTGCTGACCTATACGAAGGACCGCGTGCCCGCGTTCGTCAACACCTTCGGCGCGATCGACAACGTCGTCGTCTCCGCCGGTGCGGGCGCGATTGCGCTGGGCTTCCCGGTCGTGGTGGACATCGACCTCGGCGAGAATCAGGTCCCCGGCGCGCTGGAATCCGTCTGCGACCACGAGCTGACCGTCAAGCGCTCGCTCGAGCTGCGCAACATCAAGATCAAGTCCAAGGAGCTGCCCATTCCCGTCGCCTTTGCCGCCGCCTTCGAGGGCGAAATCATCCGCAAGGCCGACATGCACAACGAGTTCTGGTCCGGCAAGAACGCCACGGCCGAGCTTGTCATGATGGCCGACAACGTCGAGGATCACAAGATCACCATCGTCGGCCCCGATCTGGACAGCGGCGAGAAAAATCTGGCCCTCGCGACGAAGGTCGAGGTCAGCGGCGCGAAGATGCAGGCCGACTTTGAATCCGTCATCGAGCGCAAAATCCACGCATGGTTCAACTATATGGAAGGCGTTATGCACACCGGTCAGCGCAATCAGGTGCGTGTCCGCGTGTCGAACGACGCGTTTGAAAAGGGCCTGCGCCTGAAGCACTTCGCTGAGGTGCTGTACCACATGATCATGGACGAATTCGACGCGGTCGTCGATAAGTGCCAGGTCACGCTCATCACCGACGAGGCTGAGGCCGAGAAATTCCGCGACGAGGTCGCCATGCCGCGCTACAATGCCCGCGACGACCGTCTGTCCTCCATGACCGACGAGTCCGTGGATCGCTTCTATACCTGCATCCTCTGCCAGTCCTTCGCCCCGGCGCACTGCTGCGTGGTCACGCCGGAACGTCTTGGTCTGTGCGGCGCGGTTTCGTGGCTGGACGCCAAGGCGACCAATGAGCTGAACCCGCAGGGTCCGTGCCAGCCCATTTTGAAGGAAGGCTGCATCGACGAGCGCACCGGCCGCTACGAAACGGTCAACAAGATGATCAAGGAAGCGACGCACGGCGCGGTCGAAAACGTCACGCTGTACTCCATCCTTGAGGACCCGATGACCTCCTGCGGCTGCTTCGAGTGCATCTGCGGCATCGAGCCGATGAGCAACGGCTTCATCGTCGTCAACCGCGAGTTCAAGGGCATGACCCCCGTCGGCATGACCTTCGGCGAGCTGGCCTCCTGCACCGGCGGCGGCGTGCAGACCCCCGGCTATATGGGCCACGGCCGCCACTTCATCTCCTCGAAGAAGTTCATCGCCGCCGAGGGCGGCATCGAGCGCATCGTCTGGATGCCGAAGGAGCTGAAGGACGACGTCGCCGAGCGCCTGAACAAGACCGCCAAGGAACTGTACGGCATCGACAATTTCTCCGACATGATCGCCGACGAAACCATCTGCGAGGACTGCGAAGCCCTGATGGACTTCCTGACCGAAAAGAACCATCCCGTTCTCGGTCTGGAGCCGCTGATGTAATTCTGCATTTTCCCATATTCGGGAGGGCGCAATGCCCTCCCGAACTTCTGAAATCTCTAAGAAGGAGCAAAAATCCCATGACGATCGATTTTTCTCAGATTCCCGAGCAGGTCGTTGCCAACTTTAAGGGCGGCGAAAAGGAGCTGCACAAGCGTGCCTTTTCCGACGGCAGCGTGATCATCATGCTCAACCGGCTGGTGCCCGGCGCGTCCATCGGCGTGCATACGCACGCAGACGACTGCGAGATCATTTACGTTCTTTCCGGCACGGCCACCTTCCTTACCCCCGGCGGCGAGGAGACCGTCCCCGCCGGCCAGAGCCACTACTGCCCGAAGGGCGGTACCCATGGACTGAGAAACAACGGCCCCGACGACCTCGTTTTCTTCGCCGTCGTGCCGAAGCAATAAGAAGAATTTCCGGCAGCCTTTTTCCTCTCTGCCGCTGTGCCGTTTCTGTCGAAACGGCGAAAAATGTCAAATTAAGGAGAAAAACCATGAAACACTTTCTTCGGCTTCTGACCCTTGTCTGTCTGCTTGGCCTGCTTGTCTTCTGCGCAAGCGCGGCGGAGGACAAGCTGCCCTTTGAGTACACCGTAAATAACGGCGAGGTCACCCTGACCAAGTATACCGGCCCGCAAACCGGCGCCGTCGTAATCCCTGACGAAATCGACGGAAATCCCGTCACCGTCCTCGGCCATCACCTGTTTCAGGGAATGCCGGAGCTGGAGGTCACACTGCCGAAGCGCCTGAAGCGGATCGATACTTACGCTCTGACGCTTACCGGTCGGGAGGTCGCCATTCCCGCCACCGTCACATCCATCAGTCCTTTTGCTCTCAACGGTGCGCAACGCGTCATCTGTGAAAAGTACTCTGCGGCCGATCAGTACGCCCGCTCCTACGGAATACCGGTAACCTATACCGCCGAGGATCCTAACGTGCAGGTGGTCGAGGCGGAGGGCTTCACCTTCTGGATCAAGGACGGCGAAGCGACGCTCGCATATTCGATTTCCACGGAAGAAAACACGTTGTATGTTCCCGCCTACATCGACGATTGCCCCGTAACGCGCATCGCATCCTACGTTACCACAGCCTTTCCGGAAGACAGTTATAAGCAGAATATCTATACCTCCATCGTTGTTCCCGCTACAGTCAGGCAGATTGACAGCTATGCGTTTTATAACCGGAATCAGTTCCGTCCGCTTCGCAGCGTTTTCCTCTGCGAGGGCGTGGAAACCGTCGGGGACTATGCTTTTTACGACACGGACTCCTCCATCGGCTATTCTATCGTTCTCACCTTGCCGAACAGTCTGAAAAGCTTCGGCGAAAATGAGGAGAAGCTGTGGAATTCATATTTGATCAATATTTTCGCTGCAGAAAATTCCTGCGGTGCGCAGTATGCACAGCGCGCAGGCGCGACTCTGCTCAATAACCACACCGCAGACGGCACCATCACCGGCAACTACGCCGGTCTGGATTTCCGCATTCAGGATGGCGAGGCAACTATCTTCAAAAGCGACATCAGCGGAGGTTGGATTGATCCCTTCCTGCCAAGCTATATCGACGGTTATCCCCTGACCCGCATCGAGCCATATGCTCTGGAGGATATTCAGGATAACTATGCGGTGCTTCCGCCCACGCTGACCTATCTGGGCGACGACTGCTTCGGCAACGTCGCCTCGGAGCATTGCCTGCTGCTCTACTATCCGGGCACGCCCGCCGAGGAGCTGGTCAAGCAGCAGCGCTTCCCGTATCTGAGCATTTATGAGGCGCTGGAGCTTCCCTTCCTTGACGTTTCCTTCGGCAGCTGGTACTATGAGGCCGTTTCCTTTGCCTACTACGAGGGACTGATGAACGGCGTGGCCGAGGACAGCTTCGACCCCGACGGCACGATGACACGCGCCATGCTGGTGACTGTGCTGTGGCGGCTGGACGGCGGCGAGGGCAGCGGCGCCTCCCCCTTTACGGACGTGCCGGAAAACACCTGGTACACGGAGGCCGTGATCTGGGCCGCGCAGAACAACATTGTCAACGGCGTCGGCAACGGCAGGTTCGACCCGGACGGCAGGGTCACGCGCGAGCAGATCGCAACCATCCTGTGCCGCTATGCAAAAAGCCTCAGCGTTGATGTCGCCGCTTCGGCCTCGCTGGACAAGTTCGTCGACAAGAGCGCCGTCTCCGACTACGCCGCCGCTCCGATTCAGTGGGCGGTGCAGAACGGCATCATCGGCGGCCGTCAGGAGGGCAGCTCGCTCTATCTCGCGCCGCAGGACGGCGGCACGCGTGCCGAGGTCGCGGCAATTCTGATGCGCTTTCTGCTCTATTGAGCCTGCAAGGAGAACACTATGACTTTTGAGTTGACTTTTACCTTTGAAAATAATGAGAACCCCGTCACCATCAACGTCAGCGACGAGGAAACGCTGCTCGACGCGGCGCGGAAGGCCAACGTGGCCATCGACGCGCCCTGCTCCGGCAACGGCTCTTGCGGCAAGTGCCGCGTGAAGCTGGTTTCCGGGCAGACCGAGGGCCTTCAGACCTCCCATATCTCCGACGAGGAGTTTGCCGAGGGCTGGCGGCTGTCGTGCTGCACCTACGCCCGCTCGGACGTGACGGTACAGGTGCCAGATATTGCCTCGGCCTACCGCAGCCGCATGAAAACCGCCGATCTGTCCTCCGGCGAGGAGGTCGCGATCTTTGAGCAGCTGCTGGACGGCGTACGCGAGGCGGGCATCGCGCTGAAAAACCGCTTTGAAGCCGTCGAATTGACGCTTGACGAGCCGACGCTCGACGACACCATGCCCGACAACGAGCGGCTGGAGCGTGCGCTCACGGAAAAAACCGGCTGCGATACGATCGAGCTGCCGTTCTTCCCGCTGCGAAAGCTCCCGCACGTCCTGCGCGAGAGCAATTTCTCGATCAAGGTCGCGGGCGAGCGCTTTGACGACCGCTTCGTGGTCTACGACGTCCTCCCCGCATCGGACAATGCACCCCTTTGCGGTCTTGCCATCGACATCGGCACGACGACGGTTTCCGCCGTTCTGTTTGACCTGAAGGACGGCCGCCTGCTGGCCAAGGCTTCCGGCGGCAACGGCCAGATCCGCTACGGCGCAGACGTTATCAACCGCATCGTCGAGCAGGGCAAGCCCGGCGGCCGCAAAAAACTGCAGGACGCCATCGTCAAGGAAACCCTCGTGCCGCTCATCGCCGCACTGTGCAAGCAGGCGGGCGTGACCGCTACGCGGATTCTGCGCGTGAGCGTCGGCGCGAACACCACCATGAACCATCTGCTCGTGGGCGTGGATGCCGAGTCTGTGCGCACCGAGCCGTACATCCCCGCATTCTTCCACTGGAACGGTCTGCGCGGCGGCGACCTTGCCCTGCCGGTGCATCCGAACGCCCGCATCCTGATCGCGCCCAACATCGGCTCCTACGTCGGCGGCGACATCACGGCGGGCACCTTCGCGGGCATGATCTGGAACAAGGACGAGCTGTCGCTGTTTATCGACCTCGGCACGAACGGCGAGATCGTGTTCGGCAACCGCGATTTTCTGATGTCCTGCGCCTGCTCGGCAGGCCCCGCCTTTGAGGGCGGCGACATCTCCTGCGGTATGCGCGCGACGGACGGTGCCATCGAAGCCTGTGAGATTGACGAGGCCACGCTGGAGCCGAAGCTGAGCATCATCGGCGAGGCCGGGCAGAAGCCCGTCGGCCTGTGCGGCAGCGGCATTATCGACACGATTGCAGAGCTCTTCCGCACCGGCGCGATCAACGCCAAGGGCCTGTTCGTCCGCGAAAGCCCGCGTATCCTGCACGACCACCACGGCACGGGCCGCTACCTGCTGGCCACGGCGGCGGAATCCGCCACAGGCCGCGAGGTCGCGCTCAACGAGGTCGATATTCTGAATTTCATCCGCGCCAAGGGCGCGATCTACTCCGCGATCGACACGCTGCTTTCCAGCATGGACATGGACGAAAGCGTGATCGAGGGCTTCTACGTCGCCGGCGGCATCGGCAGCGGCATCAACATGAAAAACGCCGTCCGCATCGGCATGTTCCCGAACGTGCCGCTGGAGCTGTTCCATTACATCGGCAACTCCTCCCTCTCCGGCGCTTACGCCATGGCGCTGTCGGACGAGGCGGAGCAGAAGGTGGACGAGGTTGCGCGCAACATGACGTATGTCGAGCTTTCCACCCATCCGGGCTATATGGACAGCTTCGTGGCCGCCTGCTTCCTGCCCCACACGGACGCGTCGCGCTTCGCGGGATTGGAGTAAGCCATGCAGGTAGAGAATCACAAGGAAGAGGTCCCCTTCGCGCACTATGCCGAGCAATTCGCCGCGCTCGACCCGATCGAGGCGGCGAAGCGGACGGGCACGGCCTTTGACGGCGCGGCCTTTACCGTCCGGCTGCTCGGAACGGACTACCGCGTCGCCTATCCCGATGCGGCAGTCACCGCGCCGGACGGAGCCACGCCTCCCCTGCCGCTGCAAACCTTCCTGCTGCGGCTGCTGCTGCTCGGAAAAAGTGCTCCGGCGGACAACGACTTCAAGACCTTCCGCGAGCTGCCGTGGGGCGAGGTTTATATCCAGCCGTTCACGGGCCGCGTCCTGACCCGCGCGGCGTTCACCTTCGGTACGCGCATCGACGCGTTTCGCGCAGCGGCGGAAAGGCTGGGCGGTATTGCTCTGAAGCACGGCGATGCAGGCTATGAATTTACGTTATTTGACAATTACCGCCTGCGGCTGCTGGTCTGGGAGGGCGACGACGAGTTCCCGCCCAACGCCCAGCTGCTCTACACGGCCAACTTTGCCGGCGGCTTCGCCGCCGAGGATCGCGTCGTCGCGGGCGATCTGCTGATCTCTGCCCTGAAAGCGGCAATGGAATAAATGCAAGGAGAATCCCATGGAATTTCAATACAAAGGTCTGAAGGGGACGCTGGAGCATCTGAGCGTTTCCGACAGCGACATCGATAAGCATCTGGAACGGATGCGTTCACAGACACCCGACATTACGGTTATCACAAACCGCCCCTCCGTCCTCGGCGACGAGCTGGTGCTGGACTATTCCGGTGCGGTGGACGGCGTGAAATTCGACGGCGGCACGGCGCAGATGCAGACGCTGACCCTCGGCAGCGGGGCGTTCATCCCCGGCTTTGAGGAGCAGTTGCTGAACAAGAATCCCGGCGACCGCGTAACGGTGAGCGTCCGTTTTCCGGAGCAATATCACGCAGCGGAGCTGGCCGGAAAGGACGCGGAATTCGACTGTCTGATCCACGAGATCCGCACCCACGGTGTCTACGCGCTCGACGACCGCTTTGCCCGCGAGGTCGGCCGCTGCGAAAACATGGCGCAGCTGCGTCAGGAGGTCAGGAAGGCCCTGCAGGCCTACTACGACGACCGCGCCGAGGCCGAGCTGATGGACAAGCTCCTGCGGCAGGCTGCGGCGACGCTGGACTATACGCCCACGCAGGCCGAGCTGGACCGCGCGGTGGACGAGGAGCTGAACAATCTCCGTGCCCAGCTTGCCCAGCAGGGCCTGACGCTCGACGCATATTGCAGCTTTACAGGGAAAACCGAGGCCGAGCTGCGCGACGAGCTGCTGCCCGACGCGCGGCAGGGTCTGCTCATCCGCACAACCATTCAGAAAATCGCCGCACTGGAGGCTATCGTCGCCGAGGACGCGGAGATCGAGCGGGCGCAGCAGGAAATCTGCCGCCAGAACAACATCAACCTCGATCAGCTCGACGACGATTCCGTTGGCGCATTCGAGCAGGCAGTCATCCAGACCGTCGTTGCACGGAAGGTTCTTGCACTGGTGCGCGAATCCGCTGAAATTGCGAATAAGGACATTTAACAGTGCTTGTTTTGTTGTTTTACTAATTGTTTTGTGATGCAGTGCCGTGCAAAAAATTCATCAGATGATTTTTTCTTCTTTTTGCCGTAAAAATCTGTCTCCAGATATTGACAAGCTCTCAGACAGATGTTATAATGCAACCATACCGATATATTTATATCGAATGATGCCGGGAGTCGCGGACGAATGAAGCGCGGCATCAAAGAAAAATTATTCCCGGGGGTAGTGAAAGATCCCGGGACTACAAGGAGGAAATTCCCATGGCAATCGAATTCAAGGACGGCAAGTACGTAGACGAAACCGGTCGTGTGACCCTCGACCCCACCGTCTACAAGGACTGGCAGATCGCTGAGGAAGCCGAAAAGACCCTTCCCTCCGTGGATTATTTCCGCGAGAAGCTGGGCCTGCTCCCCGATGAGATCATCCCCTACGGCAAGACCCCGAAGCTCGATTTCATCAAGATCATGAACCGACTGAAGGACAAGCCCGACGGCAAGTTCATCGAAGTCACCGCCATCACCCCCACCCCGCTGGGCGAAGGCAAGTCCACCACCTCGCTGGGTCTGATCGAAGGCCTCGGCAAGCTCGGCAAGAACGTTGGCGGCTGCCTGCGTCAGCCCTCCGGCGGCCCGACCATGAACGTCAAGGGTACCGCTGCCGGCGGCGGCAACGCCCTGCTGATGCCCATGACCGAGTTCTCTCTGGGTCTGACCGGCGACATCAACGACATCAT
>CAKUNB010000022.1 GCA_934668285.1 uncultured Oscillospiraceae bacterium
GGGCGGGGCTTGACCTTCCCGATACCCCCTGCCCCCTGACCGTGCGCGAGGGGCGCGAGCTGCTGGAAGCGCAGTTCTCCGGCCGCGCGGGCGCGCTGGCCGCCGTCCGGCCCCGGCCGGAAACGCCGCCGGTGCTGGAGGCCAAGGGCGTTTGCTTCCGCTACGCCAAGGACGCGCCCGACGTGCTGCGCGAGCTGTCGCTCTCCGTCCGCGCGGGCGAGATTTTCGCCCTGCTCGGCGGCAACGGCGCGGGCAAAACGACCACGCTGCATCTGCTGGCCGGTCTGGAAACGCCGTACCGCGGCAGCATCCGCATCCTCGGCAAAAAAATGAAGGAATACAAAAACGGCGCGCTCTACCGCGGCTGCCTGTCGCTCCTGCCGCAAAGCCCGCGCACGGTCTTCCTGCACGACAGCGTGCGCGAGGACTACCGCAAGCTGCTTTCGGCGCAGGGCGTGAAGGAGGCCGAGCAGGACGCGCGCATCGACGCGCTGGCCGAAAAGCTGGACATTGCGCCGCTGCTGGAGCGGCATCCCTACGACCTCAGCGGCGGCGAGCAGCAGAAATGCGCCCTCGGCAAGCTCCTGCTGACCGAGCCGAAGCTGCTGCTGCTCGACGAGCCGACCAAGGGCCTCGACGCCGACTACAAGGCGCGGCTGCGCGCGCTGCTGCACCGGCTGCGCGCCGAGGGGCGGACGATCATTATGGTCACGCACGATGTGGAATTCGCGGCTGCCGCCGCCGACCGCTGCGCGCTGTTTTTTGACGGCGAGGTCATCGCCGACGGCGCGCCGAACGAGTTCTTCTCCGGCAACCACTTCTACACCACCGCCGCCAGCCGCATCGCGCGGTCGCTGTTCCCGAACGCCGTGCTGTGCGAGGAGGTCGTCGCGCTGTGCAAGGGGGAAGGAGCATGAAAAAATGGATTTCCTACGGCCTGCTCGTCCTCGCCGTGCCGCTCGTCGTCGTGCTTGGCAACACCGTGTTTTCCGGCAAGCAGTATGCGTTCGTCTCCCTCGCGGTAGCGCTGCTGGCGTGCATTCCGTTCTTCCTGCGCTTTGAGCGCGGGGAGGCGAACAGCATCCGCCTCGTGCTGCTGGCCGTGCTGACGGCGCTGTCCGTGCTGGGGCGGCTGCTGTTTGCCGTCGTGCCGGGCTTCAAGCCGGTCACGGCAATGGTCATCCTCACGGCGATGTACTTCGGCGGGGAGGCGGGCTTTCTCTGCGGCGCGCTGACGGCGGTGCTGTCGAATTTCTACTTCGGCCAAGGCCCGTGGACGCCCTTTCAGATGTTCGCGTGGGGCATGGTGGGTCTGCTCGCGGGCATTTTCGCGCGGCAGCTCAAGGCCAGCCGGCTCACACTGTGCATCTTCGGCGCAGTGAGCGGTCTCGTCTACTCCGCGCTGATGGACGTCTGGACGGTGCTCTGGGCCGAGGGCAGCTTTGTGCTCAGCCGCTATCTTGCGGCCATCGTCAGCTCGGCGGGCTTTACCGCGATTTATTGCGTTTCAAACGTCATTTTTCTGCTGGTGTTGGCAAAGCCCCTCGGGAAAAAGCTTCAACGCGTCTGCGATAAGTACGGGATTTGAAACGTTTCTGGTAAAATTTCCGGAATTTCGTGGAAATTTGTCATTTTTTTCGTATCTTCCTCTTGCTTTTCCTGGAAAATGCGCTATAATGTATCTGTCAGCGCGGCAAGACTCCCGAGCGTTCGGGCTTCGGCCGTTGAGCATTTCTCGGGAGCAGCCCTTCTTGCCGCGCTGCGTTTCTTTTCATGACAGCAAGGAGGCAGCCATGGCGAAAAAGGAAAAAGCCCGCGGCTTTATCAAGGAGTTCAAGGAATTCGCCCTGAAGGGCAACATGTTCGACATGGCCATCGGTGTGATTGTCGGCGGCGTGTTCAAGGATCTGGTCGATTCCTTCACGAAAAACCTGATCATGCCCATCATCTCCATCTTTACCGGCAGCATCGACTTCTCCTCGTGGAGGATTGCGCTGCCCTCCCTGTTTGGCGAAAAGCTCGACCCGGAGACGGGCGAGGCCATCGTCAACTACCTCCGCTTCGGCGATTTTCTCTCCTCGGTAATCAGTTTTTTGATACTTGCGCTCGTCATTTTCCTGATGGTCAAGGCCGTGAATAAGCTCCGCACCATCGGGCAGAAACAGGAAGAAGAGCCGGCTCCCGCCGCTCCTCCAGAGCCGAGCAACGAGGAAAAGCTTCTGGCCGAAATCCGCGATCTGCTGAAGGACCGCTGATTGCGCCGCCAAAACTCGTCGTTCCCCCCGAAGTCAGCCGCCGGGTGTGCCGCCGCACATCCGGCGCTTTTTATTGTTATGGCAATCCTCATAAAATGCAGTTTCTCAGATGCGGATCACTCCCGTTGCGCCTTGGTATTCTTTGTGCAATTTGTACGTTTTTGCGATTTTTGTCGAAAGGTATTTGGTTGATTTCGCTTAAACTTTCTTGCAATCCATCGAATAGTGTGCTAAATTAGAGCTACCGTTTTGCAAACACGGATTCAAGGAGGAGGAATGTTGTCACATGGAAAAACTGTATCGCGTCCTGCTTGTGAACAACAGCGAGGACTACTCCGTTACCCTCGCTGCCACGCTGAAGCAGTCTGACCGGTACGCCGTTGTCGGCTACGCGAACGACGGAGTTCGAGGCGCCGATCTGCTGCGCGAGGTGAAGCCGGAGATCCTCGTGGTAGACATGATGCTGCCGCAGGCGGACGGGATCTCCGTCATCAAGACCGCCAACGCAATGGAAAAGCCGCCCATGCTTCTGGTGCTGGCGGACTTCATGACCGAATTTGTGTCGAGCCTGCTGGTTTCGCTCGGCGTGCAGTACGTGCTGCTCAAGCCGTGCACCAGCCGCGCTGTTCTGGAACGGCTCGACCAGATGCGCAACGCCGCGCAGCAGCGCAAGCCCTACGGCAGCTCGCGCGAGGCGGATGTGGAGGCGATGGTGACCTCCATGATTCACGAAATCGGCGTACCCGCCCACATCAAGGGTTATCAGTATCTCCGCGAGGCAATTATCATTGCCGTCAACGATATGGAGGTCATCAACGCCATCACCAAGGTGCTCTACCCGCAGGTTGCAAAAACCTTTGCCACGACGCCGTCGCGCGTCGAACGCGCCATCCGTCATGCCATCGAGGTCGCATGGGATCGCGGCGATCTGGAAACGCTGCAGCGCTTTTTCGGCTACACCGTCTCCAACACCAAGGGCAAGCCGACCAATTCGGAGTTCATCGCCCTCATCGCAGACAAGCTCCAGCTTCAGCTCAAGAGCATGGAGCCCATCGCAATCTAACCGCCGCGCGGCGGCTTGAGCAGGCGCAGAGAGACAGCGCGGACGCTTCCGCTGACATGCGCCGCACAGAATTCAGACAATTCTCGGGGAAAGCCAGTGCTTTCTCCGTTTTTTCTTTTTGGGGAGCGGAACCCGCCCGCTCCGGCTTCGTCTAACGGGAAAAGGATGTCACGCACAAGACAGAGTTTACATAATATCACAATTTTGTCACTCTTCGTCATGAAATCGTTGTTGCTTTTTTGGCATTCTTCGATATAATTAGGATAGGAATTCAGACCGTGTCTGTCCGGACATGATTAGGAGATATCGTTATGGGAAAATTTGAAAAAGCAAACCGTCCGCAGGCGCAGGAGGCTGCAAAGCGAGCCGAGCAGCAGCGCCGTGCGCAGCAGGAAAAGCGCCGCGCCGAGGCCAAGAAGCCCCGCCGCGCCGCACCACCGGCCCGGCCCGCCATGCAGGAGGGCGTCGAGCTGACCCGCGCGCAGAGCGCCGCGCGGAAAAAGCAGAAAAAGCGCAGCCGTCTGCCCGTGATCATCGGCATTCTCTGCGCCGCCGTGGTGATCGTCGGCTGTGTCGGCGCCTTCCTCTGGCTCCGCGGGGGCGACAACACCGTTGCGGATCACGTCTTTGTCGCCGGTGTCGATCTGAGCGGCATGACAAAGGAGGAGGCCCTCGCGGCGCTCCAGAAGGTCACGTTCGTTGACAACATGAACGTCCGCCTCTATTCGCGCGGCGAAACCTTCCAGACCTACACCACGACCTACGACGCCTCGAAGGAGGTCAGCGTGGATATCTACGGCAATCCGCTGGAAAACGTGCAGCAGACCGTCGCCATCCCGAAGGACGAGACGGTGCAGCCCGAGGCCGACGCGCCGCTGGACGAAAACGGCAAGCCCTGCCTGCTTGACCGCAAGCTGACGCTGCTGGCGCAGGACGTCGGCGCGACGCTTGACGTCAACGCCGCCGTGGAGGCCGCCCTGCGCTGCAAGCCCGAGGGCGAGGCGCGCACGGATGTGGATGTTTCCAAGTACCTGACCCTCAACGGCAGCTACATCCGCGAGGTGCTGACGAGCTATCTCGAGGATACGGTCAGCGAGGGCACCGAAACCGTCATCGAGGACGGCACCACCACCATCAACGACGAAGACGGCAACCCCATGCAGGTGCCCTGCATCAAGATCACCCTCGGCACGCTCAACCGCAACATCGATATCGACGCGCTCTATAACGCGATCGTCGAGGCCTATGTCAGCGGCAACTACGATCTGCAATACGTCTATCAGGAAGAGCTGCCCAAGCCGGTCGATCTGGACCAGCTCTACAAGGACTACAACTGCACCGCACCGGTCAACGCCAAGTGCGACGAGAACACCTTCGAGATTACCGACGGCGCGGACGGCTACGGCTTCCGGATGGCCGACGCCGTGGCGGCCTTCGAGGGTGCAAAGCCCGGCGGAACCATCACCCTGCCGCTGACGGAGCTCAAGCCGCAGTTCACCCGCGAAACGCTCGAGCGCCAGCTGTTCAGCGACGTGCTGTCCTCCTACGACAGCCCCCACGTCTATAACCCCACACGCACGCACAATCTGGAGCTGGCGGCGCAGGCGATCGACGGCTACATCCTCAAGCCCGGCGCGACCTTCTCCTTCAACGAGACCGTCGGCGAGCGTACCGCCGAAAAGGGCTACGGCGAGGCAGGCGTTTACGTCGGCGGCCGGACGGAAAACCAGCTCGGCGGCGGCGTGTGCCAGGTCGCCTCGACCCTGTTCTACTGCACGCTGAAGGCAAACCTCGAGGTCGTCGAGCGCGCCGAGCACCAGTTCACCCCGTCCTACGTGCCGTGGGGCATGGACGCCACCGTCTACTGGGGCTATCTGGACTATAAGTTCCGCAACAACACCGCCTTCCCCATCCGCATCGACTGCACGGTCTCCGACGGCTATGTCCACGTCCGCTTTGTCGGCACGGAGACCAAGGAATACACCGTCAAGCTGGATTACGAGATCACCGCTTACTACAGCGCGCAGGAAAAGGTCATTGACATCTCCCCCAGCATGTCGAATTACGCAAAATACCGCGGCTACAGCGAGGGCGAGGTCATCCAGACCGCCTATGACGGCGCGGACGTCACAACGTACATGTATAAGTACGACAAGAATGACAAGCTGATCTCCACCGAGATCGTCTGCTACTCCAAGTACGACCGCCGCGACCGCGAGATTGCGCACATCGTTGAGGAGGAGCCGACCACCGAGCCGACGACGGAGCCTACCACGGAACCGCCAACGGAAGCTCCCACGGAAGCGCCCACCACACTCCCGCCCACCGAGCCTCCCACGGATCCCCCCACCGACCCACCGACCGATCCCCCCACCGAGCCTCAGTCGGAGAGCGTCAGCGAATAGAATCCACCACCCCGACGCAGCTGCGTCGGGGTGGTTTTTCGCCGATCGGCACTGCCTGCACGCGGGCGCTCGATGAGCGCCCCTACGGCGTCTAACGATGCTTTCTGCACGCGGCGGGCTGGGGACAGCCCGCCCTACGAACAGGATCGATAGCGTCTGCACACGCCAGGGCAAGAAACAGCACCCCGATGCTGCCGCATCGGGGTGCTGTTTCTGTCTATTTCTGCTTCTTCCTGCTTTTCAGGTAGCGCTCGGCGCGGGCGAGCTGGTCTTTGGTCAGGGGCGCGGGGGCTGATTTTTTGCTCTGCGGCGAGCGCGGGGGCTGTTTTCCGGTCTTTTTCGCGGCGGGCTTGGGCGGCTTTTCCGCCTGCGCGGGCTTCGCCTCCCGTTTCGGTGCGTCGCTGCGGGCGGGCGCCTTCCGTTTGGCGGGCGCGGGCTTTGGCTCGCGCTTCGGGGCGGCCAGCTTCCCTTCATTTTTGGACGGCCTTTCCTGTTTGGCGGGCTTTTCGCCCCTGCGGGGGCGGATGAGGCATTTCGCGTCGTAGCCGATGAGGTCGGTGCGACCCGCCTTTTCCAGCGCCTCGTGCACCAGCGCGTAGTTTTTCGGGTCGCGGTACTGGATCAGTGCGCGCTGCATCGCCTTCTCGTGCGGGTCGGTGGGGACGTAGACCGGCTCCATCGTGCGCGGGTCGAGGCCGGTGTAATACATGACCGTCGAGAGCGTCGAGGGCGTGGGGTAAAAATCCTGCACTTGCTCGGGCATATAGCCGAGGTCGCGGCAGTATTCCGCCAGCTCGACCGCCTCGCGCAGCGTCGAGCCGGGGTGCGAGCTCATGAGGTACGGGACGAGGAACTGCTTCAGGCCGAGGCGGTCGTTCAGCGCCCGATAGCGGCGGCAGAATTCCTCGTAGACCGCGTGCTCGGGCTTGCCCATCCGGCGCAGGACGGGCGCGGACACGTGTTCGGGCGCGACCTTGAGCTGGCCGGACACGTGATATTGCACCAGCTCGCGCAGGAACGCGTCGCTCTTGTCGGCCAGCAGGTAGTCGAAGCGAATGCCGCTGCGGACAAAGACCTTTTTCACCCCGGGCAGGGCGCGAAGCTCCTGCAATAGGTTTACATAATCTGTGTGATCCGCCCGCAGATTTCGGCAGGGCTTGGGAAACAGGCACTGCCGGTTCGGGCAAACGCCGGTCTTTAACTGCTTTTCGCAGGCGGGCTGGCGGAAATTCGCCGTCGGGCCGCCGACGTCGTGGATGTAGCCTTTAAAATCCGGATGCTGCGTCATGCGCTTCGCTTCTTCGAGCAGCGAGGCGTGGCTCCGCGTCTGGATGATGCGTCCCTGATGGAACGTTAGAGCGCAGAACGAGCAGCCGCCGAAGCAGCCGCGGTTAGAAACCAGCGAAAACTGTACTTCCGCAATCGCGGGAATGCCGTTTTTGTACGACGGATGCGGCGCGTTTTCGTAGGGCAGGGCGTAAACCGCGTCCATTTCCTCGGTGGTCAGCGGCTTCTGAGGCGGATTCTGCACGACAAATTCGCGGTCGTACGGCTCGATGAGTCGCTTGGCCGAAAACGGGTCGGTGTTCTGATATTGCAGATAAAAGCTCTCTGCATAGCGGCGGCGGCTCTGTTGCAGTTCCGCGTAAGAGGGCAGAATGATTGCGCCGTCGGTGTCCGGCTGCCGCGTGCGGTAGGCCGTCCCCGCGAGGAAGGTCAGGTCTTGCACATCGAGGCCGCTGTCCAGCGCGTCGGCAGCCTCGACGATGCTCTTTTCGCCCATGCCGTACAGCAGCAGGTCGGCCTGCGAATCGAGCAGGATGGAGCGCTTTAGCTTGTCTGACCAGTAATCGTAATGTGCCAGCCTGCGCAGGCTGGCCTCGATGCCGCCGATCAAAATCGGCTCGTGCGGGTGCGTCCGGCGGATAAGATTGCAGTAGACGATCGTCGCGTAGTCCGGGCGCTTGCCGGTCACGCCGCCGTCGGTGTAGGCATCGGTCTTACGGCGGTGCTTGCCGACGGAATAGTGGTTGACCATCGAGTCCATGTTGCCGCCGCTGACGAGCCAGCCGAGGCGCGGCGTGCCGAATTCGTTGACGGAATTCGGGTCTTTCCAGTCCGGCTGGGAGCAAATTGCAACCTTATATCCCGCGTTTTCCAGCACACGGCTGATGATCGCGTGGCCGAAGGACGGATGGTCGACATAGGCATCGCCGATCACGTAGACAAAATCGGGCCGCTCCCAGCCCAGCGCCGCCATTTCGCGGCGGCTCATCGGCAGGAAGCTCATCCGTTCGTCCCCGTCGAGCCGAAGCCGCCCTCGCCGCGCACGGTGTCGGAAAGCGTGTCAGCTTCGATGAAGCTTGCAGTTAAATAAGGCGTTAAAATCATCTGCGCGATGCGGTCGCCCGGCTCGATGGTCTGCGGCACGGCCCCGTGGTTGTGCAGCGGCACGAAAAATTCGCCGCGATAGTCCGAATCGACCACGCCGACCTTGTTGGCGGGAGCCAGCCCGCGCTTGGAGGCAAGGCCGCTGCGGGCGTAGACCAGTCCCGCATAGCCCACGGGGATTTCCATGGCGATGCCGATGGAGATCAGGCGCGTTTCGCCCGGCTGAAGCGTCACCGGCGCGTCAAGGCAGGCGCAGAGGTCGGCTCCGGCGGAAAATTCCGTCCCGTAGACCGGCAGCTTTGCATTTTCATAGAGCTTTTTTACCTTTACCTCGCGCATCATCGGCGTCCTCCCCGCGTGTAGCCGTCGTCCCAGAGCACCACGTGCCCCGCCGCCAGCGTTTTTTTCATATCAATCAGGCGCTGGTTTTCCGAGCCTCGGAAGCGCAGCGTCAGGTTTTTCTTCTCAATCATAAACGGCCCGTCCACCAGCACGTCCAGCAGCGCCAGAATTTTTCGCACCGTTTCCGGATCGCCGACCGTTCCGGCCAGCAGCTCCGCGTCGAGCAGGTAGCCGGTAAAGGCCCAGATCGACTTGAGCGGATATGCCGCCCGCACCTGCTCCAGCAGGGCCAGCACCCCGGCCTGGTTGCGCGGCTCGAACGGCTCGCCGCCGAGGACGGTCAGTCCGGCAATCTCCGGCGGCGCCATCGTCTCGAGCAGATCGTCCGTAACCTCCTGCGTCAGCGGCTCGCCGTAATCGAAGTCCCATGTCTGCGGCTGGAAGCACTCCTTGCAGTGCCGCGTGCAGCCGGAGACGAAGATCACCGAGCGGACGCCCGGCCCGTTAGCAATGTCATAGGTTTTAATTGCAGCGTAATTCATTGCGCAGCCCCTTTCAAAACGCGATTCACAAAGTCCGTCAGCGTCCGGCGATAGCGGTCGCCCTCCACCAGGAAGCTCTGGCCGTGGCCCGCGTTCGGGACGGTCAGGAGCGTTTTATCGTCCGCAGCGCTGGCAGCGTAGGCCTGCCGCGACATCTCGCACGGGACAAATGCGTCGCCCTCGCCGTGAATCAGCACGAGCGGCAGGCGGCAGCCCTGTAACGCGGTCAGCGTAGAGTAGTCCTTCAGACCGAAGCCCGCGAACAGACGGGTCTGCAGGCTTACAAACGGCAAAAACCACCGCGGAATATGATTTTCCCGCGCGATTTTCGCCACGATATCGTACGGCGACGTGAAGCCGCAGTCGGCGATCGCGCCCCGCACGTTCGCCGGAAACGGCTCCCCGCAGGCCATCAGCACGGTGGACGCGCCCATCGAAAGGCCCGCCAGCAGCACCGGCGTTTCCGCGCCGAAGCGCTGATTGTGCCACGCGACCCAGCTGTGCACGTCGCGGCGCTCGCGGACGCCGAAGGTGATAAACCGGCCGCCGGACGCGCCGTGCGCCCGCTCGTCCACGAGCAGGAGATTCAGTCCGAAGGATTTGTAAAACGACAGTGCGCAGCCGAAGTCGATCTCCGGACAGCTCCGCCAGCCGTGGAAGCACAGCAGCGTCCCCCGCGCGTTTTCGCACGGCAGCCAGCGCGCCGCCAGGCGCAGCCCGTCGTAGGACAGCGTCGTAACGCGCTCCGCCGGCTGCGCGGCGAGCCATTGGATGCCGCCGCTCAGCTCCTTTTCGTAGTGCCGCAGGCTGGAGCGCTGGATGGCCTCGTCCAGATTCCGGTGCATCCAGCGGGTATGCAGGCAGGCGGCGCACATCGCCGCAACGGAGCCGCTGAGCAGCACCAGCAGCGCAAGCGCACCGAGCAGAATCAGCGCCAGCTTCATTTCCGTTTCCCTTCCAGCCGCCGCAGATACGGGAAGCACAGCGGCCAGACCAGCGCCGCAAAGAGAATGACGACGAAATAGCGGATGGCGTTCGTGCCGACCCATAGGAAGCCCACGGCGGCGAAGAGCGCCTTCAGCCCCTCCTTGATGGCAAGCAGGCCCCCAAGGCCGAGCACGACCTTGAGCACCTGCACCCACCAAACCGCCTTTTCCTCAAAGCGGATGTGCTTCCGCTCGACCGGGTAGGCAACGCAGAAGCCCAGCAGCGCTCCGAGCAGGGAGAAGCTGTTTTTCTGCCCCTCATAGAGGTTCTGCGGGTCGATATCCGCCGGAAAACGGGCAAAATTCGCATAGCAGACGAACGCGACCGCCAGCGCCAGCATCGCGCCGAGCAGCGCCGCCATGCGCTTGGGCGCGTCGCTGCACCACCGCACGAGCGGGTAGAACACAAACACCAGCACGACCGCAATGCAAAGCGACACGCTGACATCCCACGGCGTGTGCACGCCGAGGTACATGCGGGAAATCGCCGTCAGCGCCGCGATTGCGATGCAGACGATGCGCAGAACGCGGTTTTTGTTCCACCGTGCAAGCCCGCCGAACGTACCGACGACATTCTGCGTGTGGCCGGACGGGAAGGAGTAACCGGTCGCACCGCTGCGGGCGCTTTCGACAATGGTAAAGGACGGGTCGCGCACCCACGGGCGCGGGATGCGGCACAGGAGCTTCAAAAATTGGTTAAAAATCGTGCCGACAAAGCCGACGAACAGCAGATAATACCCCTCGCGCTTGTTCACGCACCAGAAGACAATCAGCGCTGCAACGGTGAACACCAGCTCCTCGCCAAAATAGGTAAAAAACTGCATTACCGCATCCAGCACCGGATTGCGCAGGCTCTCCAGCCAATACAACAGCGCCATACCATCGCGCTCCTTTCCGCGAAATTGTGAGAATTCCTTGTATCAAATAGTATCAGCCGTGCTTTCTCCACGTTGCGGGGCGCAGGAGCATAATCATCGGGAACAGCTCAAGCCGGCCGAAGAGCATGTCGGCGATCATCACGACCTTTGACAGATCGGAAAACACGCTGAAGCTGCCGTAGGGGCCAACCAGCGAGCTGACGCCCGGGCCGATGTTGTTCAGTGTCGCCATCACCGCACTGACCGACGTTTCCGCGCCGAGGTTGTCCAGCGACAGCAGCGTCATGGAGAACACCGCGACCAGCACGTAGACCGCAAGGAAGGCAAACGAGCCGTCGATCACGTCGCGGTCCACGCGCTTGCCATCCATCGTCATGACCTCGACCGAGTGCGGATGGAGCATATGCCGAACGCTGGAGCGCGCAGATTTGATCAAAATCATCATGCGGCTGACCTTCATGCCGCCGCTCGTCGAGCCTGCGCAGCCGCCGATGATCATCAGCACGAGTAATATCGCTTTAGAAAACTCCGGCCAGAGGGAAAAATCGACCGTTCCATAGCCCGTGGTCGTCATGATCGAGCCGACGGTGAAGGAAACATGGTGAATCGCCGAGCGAACGCTCGTAAAATACCCGCCCTTGAGCATCAGATTCAGGGTAATCATCGCAATGGCCGAAAAAGCAATGGCAAGATAGGCTTTGAGTTCGGAATTCTTCCAAACCAGCTTGAATTTCCGGCAGATCAGGAAGAAATAAATGGAAAAATTCACACCGCACATCAGCATGAACACCGTCGTCACCGTCTGCTCATAGGACGAATAGGCGGAAAGTCCCGCACTCGTCAGCGAGAAGCCGCCCGTACCTGCCGTGCCAAAGGCGATGCAGAAGCTGTCAAAGACCGAGATCTCACCCCAGCCGCACCAGACGCCGATACGATAAGCAAGAATTTGCAGCAGCGTTATGACAAAATAAATCACGTAAAGAATCAACGCAGACGTGCGCATTTTCGGCACCATCTTGCCTACCGACGGGCCGGGGGATTCGGCGCGCAGCAGATAAATGCTGTCGCCCGAAAGCGGCACGACCGCCAGCATGAAGACCAGCACCCCCATACCGCCCAACCAGTGCGTGAAGCTGCGCCAGAACAGCAGGCAATGCGGAAGTGCCTCCGGCGCGTTCAAAATGCTCGCGCCCGTGGTCGTAAAGCCGGATACCGTTTCAAACACGGCATCCACGTAGGATGGAATTGCACCGGAAATATAAAACGGCAGCGCTCCGACCAATGAAATAACAATCCACGACAGCGACACCATAACGAAGCCCTCGCGGGCGTGCATCATGCGGTCGCGCTTCGGCCGCAGGAGGATGAGCGCCGTGCCGGTCACCGTGCAGATGCCGACCGTTACCAGCAGCGCCAGCACCGATTCGCCGTAGCACAGTGCAACAATACATGGCAGCAGCAGGGCAGCACTGATGATTAACAGGATATGCCCCAGCAGAGACAGGATCATTCGATAATTCATCGGCAGCCTCCGCTCAACGGATAATATCGTCGAGGTCGTTTAGACCCGTGACGGAGGTGACGACAATCACCGTGTCGCCCGGCTCGATCGTGTCGCGGCCGCCGGGCGTGAGGATTTTGCCGCCACGGTTGATCGCGCCGATGAGCAGATTCGGCCGCAGCCGCAGCTCCATCAGCGGCCGGCCGCAGACCAGCGACTTTGTCGTGGCGCGGAATTCCAGCGCCTCGGCCTTGTTGCCGACGATTTTATAGAGCGTTTCCACGTTCGAGCCGAGGGAATTCTGCATCGCGCGGACGTAGCGGACGATGTGGTCCGCCGCAATGTAACGCGGGTGAAACACGCTCCCGAGGTCCATCGACTTGATGATATGCGAGAAGGTCGTGCGGTTGATTTTCGTAATAATCTTCGCCTCAGACACGCTGCGGGCGTAAAGACTCATGAGGACGTTTTCCTCGTCGATGCCGGTCAGAGTCGCAACAGCGTCCATCCTTGCAAGGCCCTCCTCGGCCAGCAGCTTTTCGTTCGTGCCGTCGCCGTGGATAATCGTCGCGTCGGGCAGTCGCTCAGACAGCTCGTCGCAGACCGCGCGATTTGCTTCGATAATTTTAACATTCGCGCCGAAATCAAGCATTTGACGCGCCAGATAGTAGCTGATGCGGCCGCCGCCGATGAGCATCACGCGCTTGACCGGATTGGTCTCCACGCCGATCTTGTGGAAGAATTTATAGGCGGTCTTCGGCTTGGCGACAAAGCTGATCCGGTCGCCCGCCAGCAGACGGAAGGAGCCGTCCGGAATGTACACATCCTGCGCCCCGCGCTCGACCACGCAGATCAGCACGCCCGTTTGCAGCTTGCCCAGCTCCGTGAGCTGCATGCCGCTCAGCACCGAGCCTTCGGGGATGCGGAACTTGTGCAGCTCGACGCGGCCCTTGGAGAACGTATCGATCTTGATTGCCGCCGGTGCGCGGAGAATCCGCGCGATTTCCGAGGCGCTGGCAAGCTCGGGGTTGAGCGCCATACTCAGGCCGAGATCGTCCTGCACCAGCCGGATGCCGGTGGAATATTCGGGATTGCGCACACGCGCGATGGTATTGCCGACGCCCAGCTTCTTCGCGATCAGGCAGGCCAGCAGATTCTGCTCGTCCGTGGACATGACCGCAATGGCAAGGTCGGCCTCCGGCACGCCCGCCTCCACCTGCGTTTCAATGGAAATGCCGTTGCCCTCAACCGTCATGACGTCCAGCGTGGACACCTGCTCCAGCATGGACGGCGCGCGGTCAACCACTGTAATCTCGTGCCGCTCCCGCGCAAGCTGGTCCGCCAGCGTTGCGCCGATCTTTCCGGCGCCGATAATAACAATTTTCATGACACGCCCTCCCATTTTTATCTTAATGCAAACTATATCATATTGCACCCGAAAAAGCAAGCGGACGCGGCGTTTTCGCGCGGCCCGCAGGCCCGGCCGGCAGTGTTTTTCCGCAATTTAGAGGATTAAATCAATAAATTGCACATAAATCGCTTGACAACTGGGGAAAGCAGCCTTAAAATTGAGGAAAAGTCTGAATACCGAATACGGAGGCCAAAATATGATACTCAAGGTCGATAATCTCAACGAGCAGGCGTATAGCATCCTGCGGGAGAAAATTCTCTCCAAGGAGCTGCTGCCGGGCACGCGGCTGGTTGATTCCCAGCTTGCGGACGAATTCGGCATCAGCAGAACGCCCCTGCGCGACGCGATTCGGATGCTTGCCGAGGAAGGACTGGTCATCAACAGCCCGCAGAAGAAGGGCTACTATGTCTATCAGCCCTCGGCAGAGGATATCAATGAAATTTTCGAGCTTCGCCTGTTCCTTGATCTCGCCGCCGCCACCAAGCTCATCACCGAGGTGTTCCCGAAGGACCCGAGCGCGCTCCTTCGCCTGCAGGAGGCCTATCGCGCAGAGCGCGAGAATCAGGACGTGGACTTTGTGCGGCAGGACGAGGATTTTCACGACACCATCATCCAGCTGTGCCATAACACGCGCATGGCCGCGATCTACTCCGATCTGCGCAGCCAGACCCGCGCGTTCCGCAGCGTGACCGCGCAGGATAAAAAGCGCATCGATAAGGCGCAGGACTTCCACGAGATGATTTACACCGGCTTTTTGAATATGGATCTGGACGCCACGCTCGCCGCCATTCGCAGGCACGTCGAATACAGCCGCGAGGATGCCATCAAGGACTACGTGTCCGCCCCGCCCGAGGCAGGGCAGCAAACAGAATAACGTTTTCTTCCTTCCCCGGCGCGGGCGCTGTGCACACCACAGCGCCCGCGCCCTTGTACGCGCCCGCCTCATGCAAGCCGGTTGCCAATGGTATCTGTACGGGAATTGTGTGTTCTGCACAATTCTCGCGCCTTGTTTTTTGTCGAATCGCCGAATTTCTTTTTTCTTTGCCAAATCCATTGACAAAGCCATGAAAATCGTTCTATAATCGAGATGCGAATTCGGAGTACCGTATACGGAGTTCGTGATAGAGTAAAAAGGAGCGACGATATGAAAACAAGCACTTCTCTGTCTGTACAATATGATAATATCTTTTCCCCCTTTCCGGGGCGGCAGTGGGAGGACGGCCTCCGCTGGGTGAAGGACGCGGGCTTTGACGCCGTCGAGATCATCCTCAGCGACCCCGATCTGATCGACCGCCGCCTGCTGCAAAAGCGTCTGGAACAGCTCGACCTTCCGGTTTCCACCATTTCAACCGGTCAGGCCATGGGGCTGGAGCAGCTGTCGCTGGTCAGCGCCAGCCGTCAGACGCGGGAGGTAACGCTTGCCCGCCTGCGCCGGGACATCGACTTTGCCATCGAGCTTGGGCGGCCGCACGTCACCATCGGCCTCATCCGCGGGCGCGGCGGGGAAAACGGTCCGGAGATGGAGCTGCCCCTGCTGCGAGATTCCCTGAAGCAGATCGCCGACTACGCCGAGGCGCAGCAGGTAGTGCTGAACCTCGAGGCGATCAACCGCTATGAGTGCAAATACCTCAATTCCTCCGAGGAAACACTGCAAATCCTCCATGACATCGGCGATCCGGCCTGCATGGGCGTCCTGTACGACACCTTCCATTCCAACATCGAGGACGCCGACATGACCGGCGCAATCGCAGCCCTGAAGGGCCGCATTACCAACGTTCACCTTGCCGACAGCAACCGTCGGCTTCCCGGAGAGGGCCACATCGATTTCCACGCGGTCGCTGCCGCGCTGGAGGCAAACGGCTACACCGGATATCTCGCGCTGGAGGTGCTCAACAACCCCTCCGCCGCGCACGTTCAGGCTCACGCACAGGCAAGCATGCAGTATGTTCTTGGCAAGTGAGAAAGGAGACCTTATATGAGAGACATCAATTTTGACATCAGCGGACAGGTTGCGGTCATTACCGGCGCGGGTGGTATTATCTGCGGCGTTATGGCGCGGGAGATGGCGAAGAAGGGCGCGAAGGTCGC
>CAKUNB010000023.1 GCA_934668285.1 uncultured Oscillospiraceae bacterium
AGAACAAAAAACCGGTGTCCCGTGCCAAGCAGCATGCCGCGTCACAGGCAAAGCAGACGCAGAACCGGCGGGAGCTGGGCGGTGTGCTGTGCATCATTGCGGCAATTTTCTGCCTGATTTGCTGTTTTGACACACAGGCCTTTCTGATTGCACCGGCGGCGCGGCTGTTTGGCGGTCTGTTCGGGCAGGTTGGGCGGTATCTGCTGCCTGCCGTGCTCACCTTTGTCGGCCTGACGCTGCTGCGCGGAAAGAAAAAACCGGTCAGGCTGCGCATTTTCTGCCAGATTACACTCCTCATTACTCTGTCCGCACTGGTACATATCTTCTGCGCGGCCTTCAACGAGGATCTCGGCCTGAATATCAAGGTGCTCTACGAGGGCGGTAAGACTTGGGCGACCGGCGGCGTGATTCCGGGGCTATTGGGCGGCCTGCTTTCTGCTGGCCTGACCAAGATCGGCGGCATTATCGTCCTGTTTCTGCTGATTGTTTTGCAGTTCATGGGCTGCATGGGCATTACCGTGAACAGCCTCATCAGCGCGATCAAGAACCGCCCGCGCTCCGAGCCGGAGCCGGAGGAGGAACCGGAGGTCGATCCTGCGGAGCGGCTGGTCAGCCGCGTGACGGCCATGCAGCAGGAGCGGCGGGAGCGCAAAAAAGCCACCGCTGCGGACATCGACATTCCGGTCGACGACCCTCCCCAGCTTACCGAGGGCAGAAAAAAGCGTGCCGAAAAGAAGCCGGAGCCGGAAAAAGTGCCCGAGATGCCGGTCAGCGACGAAACGCTGCGCCAGATCGATGCGCAGGAAAAGCAGGTCACGATCGACGAGATCGAGCTGCAGGAGCCTGCCCCGCAGGAGGAAGCAGCCGAGCCTGTACCGCAGCCCGCGTCTGAGCCGGAGGAGCCGCGTATCGTCATGCCCTCCGGTATGCCGGAGCTGAAGCGCGAGGAGGCACAGGAAAAGCTCAAAAAGGGCGAGGCGGAGGCCTCGGCAGTCGAGGTTGCGGAGGAGATTGCGAAAAATTCCGAGATGCCCGCGCCCCAGTACGTCTTCCCGCCGCTGTCGCTGCTGACGCAGCGCCGCCAGAGCACGGCGGACGCCACGGCGGAGATGCAGGAAAATTCCAAACGTCTTTCCGACACGCTGACGAGCTTCGGCGTGGAGGCACATATTGTCAACGTCATTCGCGGCCCGTCCATCACGCGCTACGAGCTGGAGCTAGATCCGGGTGTGAAGCTCTCTAAGATCACCAATCTTTCCGACGACATCGCCCTCGCGCTCGGCGCGTCCGGCGTGCGCGTTTCAGCCATTCCGGACATGATTTCCGTCGTCGGCATCGAGGTGCCGAATAAGACGGTCAACGTCGTTTCCGCCCGCGAGGTCATCGATTCGCCCGCCTTCCGCAACAGCCGCTCGAAGATTTCCTTCGCCGTCGGCAAGGACATCAGCGGCAACTGCATCGTCGGCGATATTTCCAAGCTGCCGCACATGCTGATTGCCGGTACGACCGGCTCGGGCAAGTCCGTCTGCATGAACACGCTGATCGTGTCGCTGCTGTATAAGGCAAAGCCCGATGAGGTCAAGCTTATCATGGTGGACCCGAAGATGGTCGAGCTTGGCGTCTATAACGGCATTCCGCACTTGCTGATCCCTGTCGTGACCGACCCGAAGAAGGCGGCGGGCGCGCTACAGTGGACGGTGACGGAGATGATGCGCCGCTACCGGCTGATGTCCGAGGAGGGCGTGCGCGATATTGAGTCGTATAACAAGGCCGTTCGCAGTGACCCAGAGCAAAAACCGATGGAGCAGATCGTTGTCGTAATCGACGAGCTGGCCGATTTGATGCTCGTCGCGGCAAAAGAAGTGGAAGAATCCATCTGCCGCATTGCGCAGATGGGCCGCGCCTCGGGCATCCATCTGGTCATTGCGACCCAGCGTCCGTCTGCGGACGTTATTACCGGTCTGATGAAGGCCAATATCCCGTCGCGAATTGCGTTTGCGGTGTCGTCCTCGATGGAATCGCGGATCATTCTCGACACGCAGGGCGCGGAAAAGCTCGTCGGCAAGGGCGACATGCTCTTTGCCCCGCTCGGGCAGGGCAAGCCCAAGCGTGTGCAGGGCTGCCTGATTACCGACGAGGAGGTGCAGCAGGTCGTTGCGGCGATCAAGTCCCAGTGCAGCAGCGACTATTCCGCCGAGGTCATGGAGCAGATTGAAAAACGCGCCGAGCAGGGGAGCAAGGGCGGCGAAAGCGCCAAGTCCGCCGCACAGGATGCGTCCGACGGCGACGAGCTGCTGCCGCAGGCGGTGGAGGTCATTCTGGAAACAGGACAGGCCTCCGTATCCATGCTCCAGCGCCGTCTGAAGCTCGGCTATGCCCGCGCCGCGCGCATCGTCGACGAGATGGAGGAGCGCGGCATTGTCGGCCCCTTTGAGGGCGCAAAGCCCCGCCAGCTCCTGATTACCAAGGAGCAGTGGGAACAGATGCAGAACGGCACCTACGTTCCCGAAAATCCCGCAGTTGAGGAAGAAATTCCTTGATTGAATAAATTTGCGTTGCATCCCGCGAAGGGAGCGATAGCAGGAGGAATTCAAATTGAACAAGCAACACTCTCGTACTCTGTATCTGACACAGCTCGGCGTTCTGACGGCAGTGCTTCTGCTGCTGGAGGTCACGGGGCTTGGCATGATCAAAACCCTCGGTCTGGAAATGACCATCCTGCAGGTGCCGGTCATCGTCGGCGCAATCCTACTCGGTCCGAGCGGCGGCGCAATTCTCGGCCTTGTCTTTGGTTTGGTCAGCTTCGCCGAATGCTTCGGAAAAAGCCCGTTCGGCGCGGAGCTGCTGGCGATTCAGCCGTTTTTCACCTTCCTTGTGTGCGTCCCGACGCGGACGCTGATGGGCTGGTGCTGCGGCCTGATTTTCAGGGGGCTTTCCCGCGTCATCCCGAAGGGGAAGAGCTTTCTGGCCTTTGTCCTTGCCGCGCTAAGCGGTGCGCTGCTGAACACGATTCTCTTTATGGGCACGCTGTGCCTGTGCTTCTATCACAGCGACTATATTCAAAGCCTCGTGGCCTTCTACGGGGCAAGCAATTTCCTGATGTTTATCGTCCTGCTTGTGGGCGTTCAGGGGCTGATCGAGGCGCTGCTGTGTACCGTGCTTGGCAGCGGCATCAGCAAGGGCGTGTACCACGCGTTGTATCGAAACAAATAATTTATTATAATTGGAGCGGAAAAATGAGACAGATTATCTTAACCGGCGACCGCCCGACGGGACGTCTCCATGTCGGTCACTATGTTGGTTCCCTGAAGGAACGCGTCCGGCTGCAAAATTCCGGAAAATTTGACGAAATCTATATCATGATCGCCGATGCACAGGCGCTGACCGATAACGCCGAGCATCCGGAAAAGGTGCGGCAGAACATTATGCAGGTCGCGCTGGACTATCTGGCCTGCGGAATCGATCCGGAGAAGAGCTGCATTTTTATCCAGTCGATGATTCCGGAGCTGACGGAGCTGACGTTCTATTACATGAATCTCGTCACGGTCTCCCGTGTGCAGCGTAATCCGACGGTCAAGGCGGAGATCAAGCAGCGCAATTTCGAGGCCAGCATTCCGGTCGGTTTCTTCTGCTATCCCATCAGCCAGGCGGCGGACATTACGGCGTTTCAGGCGACGACGGTTCCCGTCGGTGAGGATCAGGAGCCGATGATCGAGCAGGCGCGTGAAATTGTACGGAAGTTCAACGAGGTCTACGGCGAGACGTTGACGGAGCCGGAGATCATCCTGCCGTCGAATCAGGCCTGCCACCGCCTGCCGGGCATCGACGGAAAGGCAAAGATGAGTAAGTCCCTCGGCAACTGCATCTATTTGTCCGACGAGCCGGAGGAAATCAAGAAGAAGATCATGTCCATGTTTACCGACCCGACCCATCTGCGCAAGGACGACCCTGGCCACACGGAGGGGAATCCGGTGTTTATCTATCTCGACGCGTTCTCCCGTCCGGAGCATTTCGCCGAGTTCCTGCCGGACTATGCAAATCTTGACGAGCTGAAGGCGCACTATCAGCGCGGCGGCCTCGGCGACGTAACGGTGAAGAAATTCCTGAACAACGTCATGCAGGCTGAGCTTCGCCCGATCCGCGAGCGCCGCGCCATGTGGGAGCAGCGCCTGCCGGAGGTCTACGAAATTCTTCGCGCCGGCAGCGAAAAGGCGGAAAAAACAGCCGCCAAGACCCTCGCCGCCGTCCGCTCCGCCATGAAGATCGACTATTTTGAGAACGGAAATCTGCTGAAATAAGCGAAATGAGCAGACCCCCGCATGTCATTGCGAGGAGCGAAGCGACGTGGCAATCTCGTGCAGGCAGTTCCGGATTCGCCGAAAACGGCATAAAGATCAAAACAATTCTGCGAGATTGCCACGGCCGCAAGCGGCCTCGCAATGACAAAGTCGGACTTGGTTGACGGTATGACCCCCGCCGCAGTGATGCGGCGGGGGTTCTATTTTTTTGTCCGGCGCATAGGATTACAGCGAGGTGAGACGGTGAAAGAGGCACTATTGCAGGCGCTCGAGGTGTGCCCGCCGGAGGTACGCGCGGCGGCGCTGCGCTGCGGACAGGCTGAGCGAATCGAGGAGCTGCGCTTTCGCGCCGGTCAGGAGGCGGCCGTTTCCATCGGCGACGCGGAGCTGCCGCTGCACGGCTGTGCGGTGGATCGGAAGCTTCTGGCGGACATACTGGCGCGCGCGACGGGACAGGCCGTCTACGCCGCGCAGGACATGTTAAAGAACGGCTTTGTCACAATTTCCGGCGGCCACCGGCTGGGTGTGTGCGGGACGGGCGTCTGCCGCGATGGGGAAGTGTATACCTTCAAGGATATTTCCTCGCTCAACCTCCGCGTTGCGCGGGAGATTCGCGGGGCGGCGAATGAAGCGGCGGACTATCTCTGGCTACATCCGGTGTCGACGCTCATTCTCGGTGCGCCTGCGTCCGGTAAGACGACGCTGCTGCGCGACCTGATCCGGCAGTGCTCGGACCGCTTCGGCTGGCGCATCTGCGCGGCGGACGAGCGGATGGAGCTTGCGGCCTGCCGCGGCGGCGTGCCGCAATTTGATCTGGGTGCGCATACGGATGTCCTGTCGGGTGTCGCCAAGGGCGCGGCCATTGAGCTGCTGCTGCGCAGCATGAATCCTCGCTGGATTGCCGTGGACGAGATCACGGCAGAGAGCGACGTGGACAAGCTGGTGCGGGCGGGGTACTGCGGGGTGCGCTTCCTTGCGACGGTGCATGCAGCGTCGTTTGCGGAACTGGAACGCCGTCCGGTGTACCGGACGCTGCTGCGTTCGGGGATGTTTGAAAGCTTCCTGCTCCTCGGGCGCGGGCGGCGGCTGCAGATCAGAAAAGGGGTGACGGAGGTTGCTTAAAATCATCGGCATTGTTTTGGTTATCTGCGGCTCGGGCGGCTACGGCCTTGCGCTGGCCGTGCGGCTTTACCGTCAGCTGCGGCAGCTGCGCGAGCTGCTGGCGGCATTGGAGCTATTAAAATGCGAGCTGAATTACACGCTGCTGCCGCTGCAGGAGCTTTGCACAATCACGGCGGAGCGGAGCCACGGCGCGGTCAGTGATTATTTTCGCATTTTTGGTCAGCGGCTGGAGCGCGGCTGCCGGTTGGCTGCGCAGGAGGCGCTGGAGGCAAGCGGCCTGCAGGTGCCGAGCGATGCGGCAATGGCGCTGCTGGAGCTGTGCGAAAGTCTGGGGCGCTTTGACCTCAACGGCGGGAATCGCCTGCTGGAGCTGACGCAGCAGCGGCTGGAAACGGCGCTGGAGCGTACCGAAAAGGAAAAACGTCCGCTTGCCAAAAGCTACGCGGTGCTCGGCATGGCGGCGGGCGCGGCACTGGTCATACTGGTTATATAAAATGGAAATTGATCTGATTTTTAAGATTGCCGCCGTCGGCATCATTGTATCGATTCTGAATCAGGTTTTGGTTCGCTCCGGCCGCGAGGAGCAGGCGACGATGACCACGCTGGCCGGTCTTGTGGTCGTGCTGCTGATCGTGGTGCAGAAAATTGCGCAGCTCTTTGACCTCGTGAAAGAGCTGTTCCATTTCTGATGGAGACGCTGGTTCGGGTTGGCGTGGTCGGCGTGGTCGCGGCCATTTTTGCCGCCGTACTGAAGAAAAACAGCAAGGAGCTTGCAATTCTCCTGACACTGGCGGCGTGCGCGATGATCGCGCTGCTGGCGACAGAGCTGACCGAGCCGATTCTGCGGTTCTTCTCCAAGCTGCGCGGCTTTGCAGGGCTGGACAACGAGCTGCTGTCTCCGGTGCTGAAAACGATCGGCATCGGCTTACTTGCGCAGCTGTGCGCGAATGTCTGCGCCGACGCAGGGGAAAATGCTGTTGCAAAGCTGATCGAGCTGTGTGCGGCGGTGCTGTCAATTTATATTTCTCTGCCGCTCTTGGAGGCGGTGCTGCAAATGATTGAAACGATGGGCGGGAATGGATGAAACGGCTGATTATTTTCTTGCTGCTGCTTCCGCTACTGCTCGGCTGGGTATCGGCGGAGGAGCCGACGGAGGCCGACCTCGGGCTGGAAACGGACGAGTTGACCGACGGGCTGCCCGAGCAGGCGCGGGATCTGATGCCGGTCGAGACGGTTGGGGAGGAAACTGACCTTTGGGACAGTGTTTGGGCGCTGTTTACGCGCTGCCTGCCGCTGTCGCAGGAAAGCCTGAATGATGCGCTGCAGCTCTGCGCGGTACTGCTGGGGCTGATTGCGCTTTTCTCCCTTTGCCGGATGCTCTCAGTCAGCGAGGCGGCGGTGCGAATTGCGGGGGCGCTCGGGCTTTGCGCCGCGATGCTCGGCGGGGTGCAGTCGATGGTGCGGCTGGCCGCCGACACCGTCGAGCAGATCACGCGGTACAGCGCCTGCCTTTTGCCGGTGCTGGCCTCGGCGGGCGCAATGAGCGGCGGCATGACGGCCTCCGGCGCGCTGTACGCGGGGACGGTGCTTTTTTCCGAGCTGCTGTTACAGCTGATCTCAAAGCTGCTGATTCCGGCAGTCTGGTTTTTCCTCGCAATCAGCGTGGCGGAGGCTGCCGTTTCCGGCGGGACGCTGGGCGAGCTTCGCGCCTTTGTCGGGTGGCTGATTTCAAAGACGCTGCGGATTCTTGTTTACGTCTTTCTGGCGTATCTCTCCATCACCGGCGTGATCGGCGGGGCGGCAGACGCGAACGCCGTGAAGGCGACGAAGGCGGCGGTATCCGGCATGGTGCCGGTGGTGGGCGGCATGATTTCCGACGCGTCGGAGACGCTGCTCGCCAGCGCGGCGATTCTGAAAAACTCCGTCGGAATTTTCGGCATGCTTGCCGTGCTGGCGATCTGCCTCCTGCCGTTTCTCAGAGTCGGTATCCATTATCTGCTGATGAAGCTGGCGGCGGCGGTGAGCGGGACGGTCGGGCTGCCGGAGCATGTTGCGCTGATCCGAAATTTTTCGGCGGCAATGGGGTACTTACTCGGCATGTGCGGCGTATGCGCCCTCCTGATGCTCATTTCGTCGGTCTGCTTTTTGAAGGTGGCGGCTTAGATGGAAGCGGTACGGAGCTATTTGCTGTCGGTGACGGCGGTGTGCCTGATCAGCGTGCTGGCCTGCGCCCTTGTGCGGCAGGAGACAGTGCGGAAGATCGTCCGGTTTTCTTCAGGGCTGCTTATCCTGCTGGTCGTCATCGTGCCCCTGCTATCGCTTGACATGGAGAATATTTCCGACATCTTCCGCTCCTTCCGCGTGCAGTATGATCAGATCGACGCGGAGGAAACGTGGCACGAGCAGCTCTCGCAGCACATAAAGCGGACGAGCGAGGCATATATTGAGGACAAAGCCGCCGCGCTTGGGGCAAGCGTTCGGGCGGAGGTGACCCTGAGCGATGCGGAATATCCCGCGCCGGCTCACGCAAAGCTTACCGGCATCGTCAGCCCGCAGCAGCGGCGGGCGCTGGCGGAGTACATGCGGACCGCGCTGGATATTGCAGAGGAGGAGCAGGAATGGTACATCTATGAAACCGACGGCTGAGTGGGCAAACAAGCTGCTGGCAGGCCTGAAGCGCTATAAATATGCCGCGATCGTGATCGTGATCGGTCTTGCGCTGCTGCTGATCCCGTCAAAGAAGGCGGAGGAAGCGCCGTCCGCCGCCTCGCCGGTGGAGATGGACGACCAGCTCTTCCTTACGCAGATCGAGGAGCGCTTACAGCAGCTGCTCGGGCAGATGCGGGGCGCGGGTGAGGTACGCGTGATGCTGACGCTGAAAACCGGAAGTGAAACGCGCTACCAGACGGACACCAGCACGGTCTCCGAGACGAAGGACGGAAGCGAACGCACGCAGGAGGAGCAAAAAACGGTGCTGATCTCCGCCGGAAGCGCATACGATGAAGCGGCAGTGTCTGCGGTGGAGTACCCGCGGTTTCAGGGCGCGCTGATTCTCTGTCAGGGCGCGGACGATCCGACGGTGAAGCTCGGCTGCATCAACGCGGTCAGCGCACTGACAGGCCTTAGCAGCGACCGGATCACGGTAGTTAAAATGAATTGATGGAGGAATCACGATGAAAACTTG
Organism: uncultured Oscillospiraceae bacterium; assembly: GCA_934668285.1. Lineage (GTDB taxonomy): Bacteria > Bacillota > Clostridia > Oscillospirales > Oscillospiraceae > JAZOXB01. The sequence goes on from CAKUNB010000023.1 coordinate 8,605, forward strand.
GAAACGCAACGCAATCATTGCCGGTGTTCTCGTTTTGGTTTGCGCCGGTATCTACCTCAATTGGAGCAGCGGACACAAGACACCGGAGCTGACGGATTCGCTGGACGCGGATAAGATCATGAACGACGCGACGTTCGTCCTCAACGGCACGGACGAGGCGCAGGAGGTGCTCGGCACGCCGACGGGCGACGAGGCCTTCGCACAGATGCGCCTGTCCCGCCAGACGGCCCGTGATCAGGCGGTCACACTGCTGCAGGAAACGATTTCCTACGCCGAGGGCGGCGACACGGCGGAGTCCAGTGCGAAGCTGGAGGGCATCGTTTCCGACGCGCTGGCCGAGTCGCAGATCGAAAGCCTCGTGATTGCCAAGGGCTACACCGACTGCGTGGCCTACATCAGCGACGGCGCGATTTCCGTGGCGGTCGCCGCGCCGGAAGACGGGCTTGCGCAAAGCGACGTCAGCCTGCTTGCGGATATCGTTTTGTCGCAGACGGATTTCAGCCTTTCGGATATTCGCATTTTTGGCGTAGAATAGGGATTGTATTTTTCCGCAAAATATGATAGAATCTACGGAAGAAACTGATAGAAGGGAAGTTTTCTACTATGGCAGAGAGCAAGGATTACCTGACGCAGGCACAGGAGCACGGCAGCATCCAGATTTCCGAGGATGTGATCGCTTCCATTGCCGCGCTGGCGGTACGTGAGGTGGAGGGCGTTTACGGACTGAGCGCAAATGCCAGCTTTGATCTTTCCAATATTCTCGGTAAGAAGAATCTGCGCAACGGCATCCGCGTCAGAATCGACGCGAACGAGCAACTGACGATTGCCTGCAATCTGGTAGTCAAGATGGGCTGCACCGTTATGACGGTCGCGCAGAATGTGCAGACCGCAATCGCCGATGCCGTTACCGCAATGACCGGCGTCCGTCCGGTGCAGGTCAACGTGCATGTCTGCGGCGTTGCCGCGCCGAAGACGGCTGCAAAATAAACAATTGCCATGGGGTGCTGTAAAGCACCCCTGATTCCACATAAAGGAGATTCCTTATGACACGTTCCAACGCCCGCGAGCTGGCGGCGCATCTGATTTATGCACAGGACTATACCGGCGAATCCGCGCAGGAGACGGTGGAGCACCGTCTGGAGCGCGACTATTATCAGGCGCTTGCCGAGGAAAACGAGGTTTACGCCGAGCGGCCGAGCAAGAAGCAGCTTGCGTATATTCAGACCTGCGTCGGCGGCGTTGCTGAGCACGCAGAGGAGCTGGACGGGCTGATTGCCAAGTACGCTATCGGCTGGAATCTGCATCGCATTTCCCGCTTCACCAAGGCGGCGCTGCGCCTTGCTATGTTCGAGATCCTTTATGTGGACGACGTGCCGACCGGCGTTGCCATCAATGAGTGCGTTGAGCTTGTGCGGAAATATGAGGAGGAGGAAGTCGTTTCGTTCGTTAACGGCATCCTCGGCTCGTTCGCACGCAGCCTGAAGGAGCAGGAGCAATGACCGTTCTTGCCTTTGATACCAGCAATTATACCACCTCCGTCGCCACCTTTGACGGGGCGCAGGGGTGGAACGCGTCACGTCTTCTGGACGTGGCCGAGGGAACGCTCGGCCTGCGCCAGAGCGACGCGCTGTTTTCGCATATCAAACGCCTGCCGGAATTGACCGACAGGCTGTTTTCGGATATGGGGTCGGTGACGCTTTCGGCTATCGGCGCGAGCACGCGGCCCCGCGCGGTGGAAGGCTCGTATATGCCGTGCTTCCTCGCAGGCAGCTCGACGGCGGAGGTCTTGAGCCGGTCGCTGAATGTGCCGTTTTTTGCGTTTTCGCATCAGCAGGGGCATATCGCGGCCTCGCTGTTTTCGTCGGAGCACATGGAGCTGATGGACAGGCCGCATCTGGTGTGGCACCTTTCCGGCGGGACGACGGAGCTGCTGTACGTCACGCCGGAGGGCGTCGGCGTACATGCCGAGAAGATCGGCGGCACGACGGATATTTCTGCCGGTCAGCTCATCGACCGGACGGGAAAGCTGCTCGGCCTGCGCTTTCCGGCGGGCAAGGCGCTCGACGCGCTGAGCAGGGAAGCGGTGAACGACGATTTCTTCCGCGTGAAGGTCAACGGGACGGAGTTTTCCCTCTCCGGCGTGCAGAATAAGGTCGAGCAGTATCAGAAATCGCCTGCTGAAACCGCGCGGTTTGCGCTGCTGACACTGATCGACGCGATCCTCCGCGCGACGAAGAATGCGCTGAAGCAATATCCCGGCTGCGCGGTCGTTTTCGCGGGAGGCGTTGCGTCGAATTCGATGCTGCGGGAGCGGTGCGGCGGTCTTCCGGCGATCTTCTGCCCGCCGCAGTACGCGACGGACAACGCGCTGGGTATCGCGGTGCTGACATGGAGGGCGCTCAATGCAGCAAATGGTTTATGAAGTATCGCAGATCAATGAATATCTGCGCTTAAAATTCGAAGAAGATGATTTTTTAGGTGATGTTCTTCTTCGCGGAGAGATCAGCAATTACAAGGTCTATCCGTCCGGCCATCACTATTTTTCCCTCAAGGACGCGGGCGGTGCGATGCGCTGCGTGATGTTCCGCGCGAGCGCCGGACGGCTGCGCTTCAAGCCGGAAAACGGCATGAAGGTGATCGCCGGAGGGAGAATTTCCGTCTATCCGCGCGACGGTGTGTATCAGTTATATTGCACATCTATGACGCCGGACGGCGTGGGCGACCTGCATGTCGCCTTTGAGCAGCTCAAGCAGCGCCTACAGGCCGAGGGGCTGTTTGCCCTCGAGCGCAAGAAGCCGCTGCCGCGCTACCCGCAGACGATTGCCATCATTACCTCGTCGGCGGGCGCGGCGCTGCACGATATGCTGCGCATCCTGCGCAAGCGCTATCCGCTGACGAAGGTCAAGCTGCTGGGCGTGCGGGTGCAGGGCGCGGAAGCGCCGGCGGAGATTGCCGGAGCGATTGCCTACGCCAACCGCTACCGCGTGGCCGATCTGATTATCACTGGACGCGGCGGCGGTTCCATCGAGGATTTGTGGGCGTTCAACGACGAGCGCGTGGCCTACGCGATTGCAAAATCCGAAATCCCCGTGATCTCCGCTGTCGGTCATGAGCCGGACGTGACGATCTCGGACTTTGTGGCCGATCTGCGGGCGGCGACGCCGTCGAACGCGGCGGAGCTGGCCGTTCCCGATCAGATGGAGCTGCGGGAGCTGCTGGCCGCGCGGCTGAAGCTGCTGCGCACGCTCATGACCCGCCGCCTGCGGCAGGAGCGGCAGCGCGTGGATGCACTTGCACGGGCGCGGTCGTTGCAGGACCCGTGCGCGTATCTTAACGACCGCCGCCTGCGGCTGGATTACACCCAGCAGAAGTTGGCCGCCGCCGCGCGGACGCTGGTCAGCCGCCGCCGTGAACGCTTCGTGCATCTTGCTGCGAAGCTCGATGCAATGAGTCCGCTGCGGGTGCTCGGACGCGGCTACACGCTGGTGCAGGGCAAGGGAAAACGTGTCATTAAAAGCGTCAAGGATATTTCAGTCGGCGATACCGTTTCGATCGGCCTTGCGGACGGCCGGGCGGATGCCGTGATTCAGGAGGTTTCCGAATGGAAGAAAAAATGAGTTTTGAACAGTCCCTCGCGCGGCTGGATGAGATCGTACGGCGCATGGAGCGCGGCGACGTAGCGCTGGACGAGGCGCTTTCCCTGTTTGAGGAGGGGACGGCGCTGGCCAAGTCCTGCAACAAGCTGCTTGACGAGGCGGAGCTGAAGGTCGTCCAGCTTACGAAGGGCGCGGACGGCGCGCCGGTGGAAACGGAGCTGCCCAATGAGAACATTTGAAGAAAATAAGCGGCGCTACGCTGCAATAATCGAAACGTATCTCGCCGAGCAATTTACCGAAACCGCGCCGCAGAAGACGCTGTTCGAGGCCATGCGCTACAGCCTGCTGGCCGGAGGCAAGCGCCTGCGGCCTATGCTGACGCTGGTGCTGTGCGAAATCTGCGGCGGCGAGGCCGAGGCGGCGCTGCCGTTTGCAGCGGCCGTGGAGATGGTGCACACCTACAGCCTCATTCACGACGACCTGCCGTGCATGGACAACGACGACTACCGCCGCGGCAAGCCGACGAATCACAAGGTCTATGGCGAGGCCATGGCGGTCTTGGCGGGCGACGCGCTGCTGACGGCGGCGTTCGGACAGCTTGCCGCTGCGAAGCTGCCCGCTGAGCGGATCGCGAAGGGCGTTGCGGCGCTTGCGGTCTGCGCCGGAGAGCTGGGCATGGTCGGCGGGCAGGTGCTGGACATCAACGCCGAGACGCGCCTGTGCACCGAGCAGGAGGTCTACGACATTCAGTCCCGCAAGACCGGCGCACTGATCTCCGCCGCCTGCCAGCTTGGCGTGATCGCGGCGGGCGGCACGGACGCGCAGCTTGCACAGGCGAAATGTTACGCAGAAGCAATCGGACTGGCGTTCCAGATCGAGGATGACATTCTGGATGTCATCGGCGACGCGAAAAAGCTCGGCAAGGCCACGGGCATGGACGAAAAGAAGAACACGTTCGTGCGCCTCTACGGTATCGACCGCTGCCGCGAAATGATCGCCGAGCAAACGGAAGCGGCCCTGCGCGCCGCAGATGCGCTGAATGCGCCGTTTTTGGCCGAATTGGCGAGGACGTTACAGAACCGAGATTACTGATAGACATCGTAGGGCGGGCTGCCCCCAGCCCGCCGACGTTCTCCGCGTAGGGGCCGATGTAGGCATCGGCCCCTACGCTTCTCAAATACCAAAAGCACCCAGACGGGCGGGGAATGCCTTGGTCTGGGTGCTGTTTTTATTTCAGCGGCAGGATGACCTGTGTGATGAATTTTCGTTCGTCCTTGTGCTGCGGCGGGCCTTCGACGTAGGTGTGGCGGAGCGTACCGGAGGGGGTGAGGCCGTGCGTTTTTGCGTAGTCGAGCAGGCGCCGGGCGACCTGCGGGAGGGCTTCATAGGCGCCGTGGTGGTAGATGCAGATGCCGTGCAGCGCGGGGAGGGTGACGACATTTTCCCCCTCGCTCTCGGGCGGAATGGCGACGCAGAAGGTCAGCTCGTCCGGCCTTTCAATCGGGTATTCCGTGAAATACAGGCGCTGTGTGATGTCAGAGCCGTATTTCCGCAGAGCCTCGAGCGCGGTGACGCGCAGCAGCTCCTTGCGCTCGGCGACGGTTGCGGGGCCGGAGCCGGAGCGGCGAAAGACGCGTTGCGGCGCGAGGTCGACCTCGCGAATCTGTGCGGCGGTGCTCTCGGCGCGCTCGTAGAGCTTCTCGATGTTCAGGCTGAGCATATCGCGCAGCTCCTCCATCCGGCGGATGAGGGCGGTCAGGTCGGCGGTGTCGTTAAAATAGCTGCGGATCTCGTCGAGCGAGAGGCCGTGATTCTGAAAGCTGCGGATGCTGCGAATGAGCGTGAAGGTGTCGACGGTGTAATACCGGTTACCGTTTTCGCCAACCTTGATGTCCGGCTTGATGAGGCCGCGCGTTTCGTAGTTTATAATGATGCGGCGGGTGATGCCCAGCGCTGCGGCAATCTCGCCGATGGAGAACAGCTCCTGATTTTCTTTCATAATTTTGCTCCGGAAACGAAAATAGTGCTTGCATCGTACATTGGTGTACGGTGTATAAACACATTGTATAAGATTCTGGCTGGGAAAGCAAGAAGGATTTTAGTGTTTTTCATTTGGAGGTAGATACAAAATGAAAAGACGAGTTTTAAGTTGGCTGCTGGTGCTGGCGGTTTGCCTGTCGCTGGTTCCGGCGGCGGTCGTGTCGGCTGCGCAGCCGAAGACGGAGGCCGCTCTGGCGGAGAAGGCTGCCTCCGTGCAGACCGCACCGGCTTCGACACAGGCTGCGCAGAGCCGCAAGGGCATTCTGCCCGGCGCGGGCGGGGATGCCATCGGCTTCAACGTGGAGGCGAAGACCTACGACACGCTCTACTTCGGCACCTATTACGAGGACGAGAACGACAAGAACGGCGAGCCGTACCCGTGGCGTATTCTCGACGGAAGCACCAGCCGCGGCGGTAGCGGCATGTTCCTGCTGTCGGAGAAGTATTTCGGCGTTTATTACTGCTACGCGCCGGATGTGGAGGATGTCAAGGCAATCAAGCACAACGACTGGCAGGATCAGTATTGCTACGCCCGTAAATGGTGCGAGGCCTTTGCCACCAAGACTGACTGGTTCACCGACGACGAGAAGGCGCTCATGCTGGCAACCAGCAAGACCTACGGGAACTACCATTCCACGGACAAGTGGTTCTATACGATCGACGACCACTACGGCTTGAAGGTCATCACGGACTGCACCCTGAGTAACGAAAAGGTCTTCTTCCTCTCCGCTTCGGAGTATGAAAACCCGAGCTACGGCCTGACCGTCACGGACAGTAAGCTGAATTATGTCCTTCGCTCTCTGGTCAGCGGCAAGCACACGATGGACGACCAGTCTACCTATGACAGCTTTGTCGCCGTGGCCGTGCCCGGCTCCGGCCTGCAGCGCTGGCCCTCCTATTGGAAGCAGTATGTCGGCCAGAAGATGATCTACGAGGACACTTGGGTCGATCGCATCTTCGGTATGCGCGAATACTTCCCGTTCCTGACCGAGGAGGTCTACACTTACATATACCGCAAATTCAACGCCCGACCGGCGATGAATCTGAACGGCTCGAAGATCGTCTATACCGTTGCGGCGGATAACTCCTCCCATGCGGACTATGGCGTTCCCACCGACTACAGTGGAAACGAGTGGAAGCTCGTCCTGAGCGACGGGACGACGGCGTTCAAGGAAGGGACGTCGCTTGCAGTAGAGGACACGACAAAGCCGCCCAAGTTCGGCACCGATGGCGGCACGCTTACGGTCAACCATCCCGCCATTGGCGAGAGCTACGATGCCGTAACGGCGGCGCTGCTCGACCCGCAGGGGAATATCCTTTGCTACGGTACGATCAACAGTGACAAAACTGCCACGACCTCGACCGTAAGCATCCCGTCTGACCTGCCCGACGGCGTTTACACGCTGCGTGTAACCGCTGAAAAGTGGAGCGAGGCGAAGAAAGAGGACTACGCTGCCGTGCCGTTCGAGGCAAAGGTTATGGTCGCAAACGAGCATTACCACAAGCTCTGCTGGGAGAATTGCACCGACGGCTGCGAGGAGAAGGCC
>CAKUNB010000024.1 GCA_934668285.1 uncultured Oscillospiraceae bacterium
CGCTGTCGCTGTCCGAGCCGACAAAGGCGGCGGTGCAGTCCGTGCCGTCCGAGAGGGTGACCTCCAGCCGCAGTGCGCGGCTCACGGTGTGCGCGTTGGTCAGCAGATAGCCGTCTGCGTTCAGGATCACGCCCGTACCGGTGACGATGCCGCTGCTCGTCTTCGCGGTGACGACGGTGATGCTCGGGCTGACCTTCTGGTACAGCTCCGGCAGCGTCAGCGCCGCCTGCTCCCCGCCGATGCGCATCACGTCGGCGCGGTCGGCGGAATCTGCGCCCTCCTCCGTCGGGGAGGGAAGCAGCAGATCCGGCACATTCTTCGGCGTGTCGGTCTGCACGGCGTCTCTGCCCCAGAGCCGTGCGAGCACGACGACGGTAGCAAGATTCACCGTCAGCAGCAGCGCCAGCAGCAGCGAAATGAGCACCAGGGGCGTTTTCGAGCGGTGCTGCGGGTGCTTGCCAGTGCCGTAGTAATCCGGCGGCTGCACCGGCTCCGGCGGCTGCTCAAGAAAACTCGGCTCCACCGGTGTCAGATCATCCATGCTTGCTCCCTCCTTTCTTCGGGATTGAATTTTTGCTATTTTGCAAGGGACATGGTAAAGGTGAATTCGGTCTTGCCGTCGCGGCTGGTGACGAAGATGTCTTCGCCGTGGGCAAGCACAATGGTTTTTACGATATAAAGCCCGAGCCCGACGCCGTCGCGGTCGGTCGAGCGGCTCTTGTCGGTCTTGTGGAAGCGGTCGAACAGCAGCGGCAGCTCCTCCGGCGGAATGGTCGGGCCGGTGTTGGCGACGCTGATGAGCGCGCTGCTGCCCTGCTTTTTCACGGTGACGGTCAGCGTACCGCCGTCGTCGATGAATTTGACGGCGTTGTCCATCAGGTTGTGCAGCACCTGCACGATGGCGTCCTTCATGCCGTGGACCCGCAGGCCCTCCTCGGGCATCTGAATGTCAACGTTCAGATGCTTCTGGTTGATGCGCTGCTCAAAGCAGAGCAGGGACTGCCCCGCCTCGCCGCAGATGTCGAAGTCCTCCATCTGCTCGGTGGGGATGCCCTGATCCTGCAGGCGGCTGACCTCGAGCATGTTGCGCACCAGCCGCGACAGCCGCCGCGCCTCCGTGCTGACCAGCTCCATGTAATAGCGCTGCTTTTCCTCCGGAATCGTGCCGTCGAGCATGCCGTCGAGGTAGCCCGCGATGGTCGTCATGGGGGTTTTCAGCTCGTGGCTGACGTTGGCGACGAACTCCTGCCGCACGCGCTCGGAGTTTTTCAGCGCGGTGGTCATGTTGTTGAAGGCGACGGCCAGCTCCTCCATTTCCTCGCTCTGCTGTCCGGTCGGGACGCGGACATCGAGATTGCCGTGCGCAATCTGCCGCGCCGCCGCCGCCATTGTGCGGATGGGCTTGGTCTCGCGGTTGGTGATATAGGGCGCGGTGATCAGCGCGACCAGAAGCGCCAGCAGTGCGGTCATGGCGAAAATTGTCAGCGTCTTGCGCGTCAGGTCGGCCAGCGCCGCCTGCCGGATCGAGGCCAGCACGATGCAGTAGCGCGTCTCGTCGATGGTTACCGGCAGCGCCACGGCCAGCCTCTGGTCGCCGTAGATTGAAGAAACGGCTTGATTCAGCTCTGTTTCCCTGCCGGAAAACAGCGCCTCGGCAACGTCCCCGCCGAGGCTGCGGCCAAGATGGGAACAGCCCTGAAGATCCGTCGCGCAGATGCTGACGTTGCCCTCACTGTCGCATAGCAGGATATCGTTTTCCGAGGACGTGGCCGCGACGGCCAGATTCGTCCGGAATTCCCAGCTATCCAGCCCGTTGTCGGCATAGGCCTGCACCAGCGCGCCGACCGACTGCGCCGTGGCGCTGAGGGACTGCTCCTTCTCGTCCTGCGCGTACCGCGCAAACACGAGCCAGAAGAACACGCCGATGAGCAGCATAGCCGCCAGCAGGATGCACAGCACCATCGTTATCTGCCGCCGAAAGGTCGATGTCATGCGTCCTTGACCTCAAATTTGTAGCCGACGGACCAGACCGTCTTGAGCGCCCATTTGTCCGAAACGCCCTCGAGCTTTTCGCGCAGACGCTTGATGTGCACATCAACCGTCCGCGTGTCGCCGAAGTAGTCAAAGCCCCACACCTCGTCAAGCAGGCGGTTGCGGGAGAAGGTGATGTTCGGCGAGGAGGCCAGATGATACAGCAGCTCCATTTCCTTTGGCGGGGTCGGCACCTTTTTTCCGTCGACCGTCAGCTCAAAGGCGTCCATATCGATGATGAGCTTGTCGAATACCAGCCGCCGCGCCGTGCGCTCCGGCGCAATGCCGCTGCGGCGCAGCACCGCCTCGATACGCGCCAGCACCTCCTTCATTTCGAAGGGCTTGGTGAGATAGTCGTCCGCGCCCTGCTTGAGACCGGCGACCTTGTCCTCCGTCTCGCCCTTGGCGGTCAGCATGATGATCGGCACCTTCGACTCGGCGCGGATGGTGCGGCAGACGCCCCAGCCGTCCATTTCCGGCAGCATTACGTCCAGCAGCACGAGGCTCGGCTGCACTTCGCGGAATTTTTCCACGCCCTTCAGGCCGGTGTATGCAATGGCGACCTCGTAGCCCTCTTTTTCCAGATACAGCCGCAGCAGATCAGCGATATTCCGATCGTCCTCCACGATCAATACCGTTTTGGCCATGCGCTCAGCTCCTCTCTTTCTGTTACTCCTACCATTATAACCGATTTTTCCCCGTTTGGGTGAACAATTTGTGAAATTGTTCACCCAAACGGGGTTTCGTAAAATGTTGCTCCGGCTCAGCTCTTTTTCGCCAGTCGGCCGGTTTTTTCATAGGCGGCCAGCACGGCCTCCATCACCGCCGAGCGGAAGGCGGCGTCCTCCAGCGCGCGGACGCCGGCAATGGTGCTGCCGCCGGGGCTGCAGACGGCGTCCTTGAGCGCCTCCGGATGCGTTCCGCTCTGCAGCACCATCTGTGCGCTGCCGAGCAGCATCTGCGCGGCGTAGGCCTGCGCCTTGGCCCGCGGCAGACCGCAGGCAACGCCGCCGTCGGCCAGCGCCTGCACGAACAGATACGCAAAGGCCGGGCCGCAGCCCGCGACGGCTGACGCTGCGTCCATCAGCCGCTCCGAAATTTCGTCGATGCGGCCGGAATAGCGCATCAGCTCGTGGAATTCGTCCGCGTCCTCCTGCGTGGCCAGCGTCCCGCGGCACAGCAGTGTCATGCCGCTGCCGACGGCGCAGGGCGTGTTCGGCATGATGCGCAGGATGCGCTTTTCGGGGAAGCAGGCCTCCAGCATGGCCAGCGAGACGCCCGCCAGCATGGACACGACGACGCAGCTTGATGCCAGCACGGCGGGGCGAAGCCGCGCCGCCGTTTCGTCGAGCTGCTGCGGCTTGATTCCAAGAAACAGGAAGCGGCTGCCTGCAATCAGCGCCTCAGCGTCCGCTGCGCGGCAGCCGAGGCGTGCGGCAGTCTGCTGCGTATGCTCCGGTGTACTGCACACGACGGCGACCTGCTCCGGCGGCACCGCCCGACAGGCGGCCTGCGCCAGCGCCCCGCCCATATTGCCCGCGCCGAAAAATCCGGCGATATAGTGCTCCATATCCGTTCCTCCTATCGCGTCTGGCCGTTTCCGGTGATGACGTATTTGTAGCTGCACAGCTCGTCCAGCCCCATCGGGCCGCGTGCGTGGAGCTTCTGCGTGGAGATGCCCATCTCGCAGCCAAGACCAAACTCGCCGCCGTCGGTAAAGCGGGTGGAGACATTGACGTACACGGCGGCGCTGTCCACCTGCGCGGTAAACAGCGCGGCGTTGGCCGCGCTTTCCGTGACGATGGCCTCGCTGTGACCGGTGGAATGCGCGGCGATGTGGGCGATGGCCGCCTCGACGGAGTCCACGACACCGACGGCCAGAATGTAGTCCAGAAACTCCGTGTCAAAGTCGGCGGGGCCTGCCGGTGTGCCGGAAATGATCGCGGCGGCGGCCTTGTCCAGCCGTAGCTCGACCGGCGGCTTTCCCTGCGCGATGCGCTCGTCCGTCAGCGCCCGCCGCAGCAGGGGAAGAAAATGCGCGGCGACGGCGCGGTGCACCAGACAGACCTCCTCGGCGTTGCACACGGAGGGACGGCTGGTTTTCGCGTTGACGATGATGCGAAGGGCTTTCTCAAAATCGGCGAATTCGTCGACGTAGACATGGCAGATGCCGGTGCCGGTCTGGATGCAGGGGACGGTGGCATTTTCCACGCAGGCGCGGATGAGTCCCGCGCCGCCGCGCGGGATCAGCAGATCGACCAGACCGGCCGCCTGCATCAGCACGCGGGCGCTGTCGCGCGAGGTGTCCTCCACAAGGTTGACGATCTCCGGATCGCCGCCCGCGGCGGAGATGCCCGCCTTCAGCGCGGCGACGATGGCCTGCGCCGAGCCGATGGCTTCCTTGCCGCTGCGCAGCACGCAGACGTTGCCGCTTTTCAGCGTCAGCGCCGCCGCGTCGGAGGTCACATTGGGGCGGCTTTCATAGATAATTGCAATCAGTCCCAGCGGGACCTGCACCTTCCGGATGACCATACCGTTCGGCCGCGTCAGCTCCGAGAGCACCCGCCCGTCGGGGTCGGGCAGTGCGGCGATTGCGCGAATGCCGTCTGCCATGCCCAGCAGGCGGCCCTCGTCCAGCAGCAGCCGGTCAAGCATGACCGGTGCAACATGATCCTTTGCCGCCGCCAGATCGGCGGCGTTTTTCCGTAAAATCTGATCCTTCTGCGTCAGCAGGCTGTCGGCCATGGCAAGCAGCATGGCGTTCTTTTGCTCCGTGTCCATGCCGCGCAGGCTGGGCCACGCGGCCTTGGTGCGCTGCAATAGCTCCTGTGTGGTCATTTTAGCGCTCCTTTCGCCAGGAATCGTGTGCCGACGGCCTTTCCGGCGGCGATATCGTAGAGAATCAGGGGATTTTCCCCGTTGGCAATCAGCATTTCGCAGCCCGCCTCCGTCGCAATGGCGGCGGCGCGCAGCTTGGTCACCATACCGCCGGTGCCCAGCGCCGAGCCCTTGCCCTCGGCCAGCGCGAAAATTGCGTCGTTCAGCTCCGGCACCACGGGAATCAGCTTGGCGTCCGGATTCCTTCGCGGGTCACTGTCATATAATCCGTCAATATCGGAGAGCAGCACCAGCAGCTCCGCCTGAATGCTGGCCGCGACGGTGGCCGAGAGGGTGTCGTTGTCGCCGATTTCGATCTCCTCGGTGGAGACCGTGTCGTTTTCATTGATGACCGGCAGTGCGCGCAGCGCCAGCAGCCGCTCCAGCGTGTTGTGAAAATTGGTCTTCCGGACGGGGTCCTTCACGTCCGGCGCGGTGATCAGCAGCTGCGCCACCGTGTGGTTGTACTCGGTGAACAGCTTGTCGTAGGTATACATCAGCTCGCACTGCCCGATGGCGGCGGCGGCCTGCTTGCTCGGGATGTCGCCCGGCCGCTCCGGCAGATTCAGCTTGCCGACGCCCATGGCAATGGCGCCGGAGGAGACCAGAATGATCTCATGCCCCGCGTTTTTCAGATCGCTGAGAACCTTGCAGAGGCACTCGATTCTGGCGATATTCAACCGGCCTGTCGGATGAGCCAGCGTAGACGTTCCGACTTTCACAACGATTCTCATAGCTACCTCTTTTGCACATGCGGAAATTTATACGGTGTTTTCGATCAGTATACTACCAAAGAACGCAAATTTCTACTGTTTTTTCGTATTTTTACAAAAAAACCCAAGACAGCCACACGCCCCAAGTCCTCCGTAGGGCGGGGTGCCCTCACCCCGCCGGTGCAGGCAGTATCGGGGGAAAAACTGCCGCCCCGACGGTTGGTGTCGGGGCGGCGCGAAAAATCATTTATTCGACCGTGACGGATTTTGCGAGGTTGCGGGGCTTGTCGACGTCGCAGCCGCGGGCGAGGGCGACGTAGTAGGCGAAGATTTGCAGCGGGACGACGTTCAGACTCGGCTGCACCAGCGGGTGCGTTTTCGGCACCGTGAAGCGGCGGTCGACGGTCTTGGCCGCCTCCTGCGTCATATTTTCCGTGATCACGCCGAGGACGTTTGCGCCGCGCGCTTTGACCTCCTTGACGTTGGACATGGTCTTTTCGAACAGCTCCGGCACCGTCGCCAGCGCGATGACGAGCGTGCCGTCCTCGATCAGGGAGATCGGGCCGTGCTTCAGCTCACCGGCGGCGTAGGCCTCGGAATGGACGTAGGCGATCTCTTGCAGCTTCAGGCTGCCCTCGCGGCAGATGGCGCTGTCCAGATTCCGGCCGATGAAGAACACGTCGTGGTGATTACACAGCGCCTCGGCGGTCTTCTCAATCGCCGCCAGATGCTCCTGCGTCAGCATACCGGTTACCTGCTCCGGCAGCTGCTCCACCGCGGCGAGGATTTCCTGATACTCCTTCGGAGAAACCGTGCCGAGCAGGTCGCCGATATACAGCGCCAACAGGTACACGACCGCCAGCTGCGTGGAAAACGCCTTCGTCGTGGCCACGGCGATTTCCGGACCGGCCCACGTGTAGATTACGTCGTCCGCCGCCTTGGAGATCGCGCTGCCGACCACGTTGACGATGGCCAGCGTCCGCGCGCCAAGCTCCTTGGCCGAGCGGAGGGCGGCGAGGGAATCGGCCGTCTCGCCGGACTGGCTGATGACGACGACCAGCGTGTCGTCGCCCAGAACCGGCTCGGAATAGCGGAACTCCGAGGCCGGAATGGCCTCGACGGGGATGCGGCAGGCCTTTTCCAGAATATACTTGCCGCAGCAGCCGACAAAGCGCGCCGAGCCGCAGGCGACAATATAGATGCGCCGCACGCCGCGCAGATACTCCGCCGTCAGCGTCAGATCGTCGAGCACCACGCGGCCGTTCTTCACGCGCGGCTGAATGGTGTCGCGCAGCGCCTTGGGCTGATCGAAGATCTCCTTCAGCATGAAGTGGGGGTAGCCGCCCTTTTCTGCGTCGGCCAGCTCCCAGGTGATATGCTCGGGCTGCTTTTCCACCCGCTCGCCGAGGAGATTATAGAACACGGCGTGCTCTGCGTCAAAGTCGACCATGTCGCCGTCGTTGAGGTACACGACCTCGCGGGTGTGCTTTAAGATGGCCGGAACGTCCGAGGCGATAAAGTTCTCGCCCTTGCCGAAGCCGAAAATCAGCGGGCTGTCCTTTTTCACCGCCAGAATCCGGCCGGGGAAGTCGACGCACAGAATGCCGAAGGCGTAGCTGCCCTCCAGCTGCTCCGTGGCGCGGCGCACGGCGGCGATGGGGTCGCCGGTCTCCTCATAAAAATACTCCAAAAGGTTCGCCGCGACCTCGGTGTCCGTTTCGGACGCGAACGTCTTGCCGTGCGCCTGCAGGAACTCGCGCAGGGACAGGTAATTTTCGATAATGCCGTTATGCACAAGGCTGATCTTGCCGTTAGTAGATACCTGCGGGTGGGAATTGACGTGCGACGGTGCGCCGTGCGTCGCCCAGCGGGTGTGGCCGATGCCGACCGTGCCGTGCAGGGAAGCGCCGTTGTTGGTCAGCTCCTTCAGAGCGGAAAGTCTGCCTTTGGTTTTCGAAATCTGCCAGGCGGCATCGCCGAAAACGCAGATGCCGGCCGAGTCGTAGCCGCGGTATTCCAGCCGTGCCAGTCCGTCCAAAAGAATCGGCGCTGCCTGCTGTCTTCCGGTATAGCCTACGATTCCACACATAAAAATAAACCTCCGTATGTCCTATCGTTCAGGATGACATACGGAGATTATACTCTACTTATTTGCCAAAATCAACTGAAAATTTGCATTTTCCTGCGGTCGCGGAAAAATCAATCGAAAATGGACAACTCACGCGGCGGCAAATCGTGCAAACTGCGCGGTGCGGCGGCGAGCAGCGACGCGCCCCGCTGTGCCAGTGCAGCGGCGTCGGGCGAGCCGTCGTCGTAGACATAGACCGCAGAGAGGCCGCGCTCCAGGCTTTCCGTTGCACCGCTCCAGCTTCCGCCGCGTCCGGCGGTGCACTGCGCGACAAAGGCCGTGCCGCCGAGGGCGTAGATATAGCGGTTACGGCGCAGGGCGCGAATCGTCGAAAACGGTACATCCCAGCCCTCGTCGCTGCAAAACAGCACGCCGGACTGCGCCCTGTGTCCGGACAGCGCATCCGGAACGAAGCAGATGACCCGTCCGCCCGCCCGAAGGCAGGCGTTTTGTCCCGCGCGATCCGCTCCCGCAGCGCCGCCGGAGACCAGCGCCCGCCCCTCCCGCGCGGCCAGCGTGCCGATTGCGGCGGCGAAGCGCTCGTTTTCCGGCCGGATGCGGCGCGAGCCGGTCAGCGCGAGGCAGGGCGTACGGAGCAGCGCCGGATCGCCGCGCAGGAACAGGACGGGCGGACAGTCCGCTCCCAGCCTGCGCAGCGCGTCGGGAAACCGCGGGGAAAGGCGCGTTACGACCGCGATATCGGGCTGCGCCAGATAGTGCTCCAAAAGCGCCTGCCGTCCGGCCAGCGCGGTGATTCGCGCCGCCGCCGCCGGCGAAAAGCCCAGATGCTCCAGCGCGGGCGCGGTCAGCTCCTCGTTCGGCGGTGCGTCGGAGAAGCGTGCGGCCAGCTGGCGGTATTCCCACGCGCGCAGCGGCTGCACCGGCTGCCCCAGCGCACAGCACAGCAGCACGAGCAGCTGCTCGGCGCGGCGCATCAGCGGGTTTTCTTCGGCTTTTCCTCCTCCGGCGCGGGAATGAGGCAGCCGTATTCGTCAAAAATCATGGGCGTGATGTGATACTGCGAGAATTTTGCGATCTCGTCGAGCTTTGCCTTTTCGGGGAACGAGCCGATGAGCGTGAAGGCAATGCCCTTTTTCTGCGCGCGGCCGGTGCGGCCGATGCGGTGGACGTAATACTCGTTCTCGTCCGGCACGTCGTAGTTGATCACGCCGTCCACGTCGTCCACGTCGATGCCGCGCGAGGCGACGTCCGTTGCAATCAGCACCGGCAGCTTTCCGGCGCGGAAGGCGGCCATCGTCTTTTCGCGCGTGGCCTGCTTGATGTCGCCGTGGAGGCAGTCGGCGGCGATACCCGCGCGGCGCAGGTCGTCGCTCAGCCGCTGGCACATCACCTTCGTGTTGCAGAACACGATCACGCGCTCGAACGCGCCGGATTTCAGAATGCGCACCATTGCCGTCTCCTTCTCCATGCGCGGGACGGTAATGCTGTACTGGTCAATGTCGGGCTTGCTCTCGGCGGTGGGCGCGACGGTGATCTCGACCTCGTCGCGCTGGTACATCCAGCTCACCGTCATGACCTCCTGCGAGATCGTCGCGGAGAACAGGCCGAGATTGACGCGGTTTTTGATGCGGTTGAGGATGTTCGTCACGTCGTCGAAGAAGCCCATGTCGAGCATCCGGTCGGCCTCGTCGAGGATGACGGTCTTGATGCCGTCAAAGCGGACCTTTTTGTGATTGTAGTGATCCATCAGGCGGCCCGGCGTCGCGACCAGAATCTGTGGGTGCTTGGCAAGGCTCTTGATCTGCGGCTCCATGCGCTGGCCGCCGTAGACGACCGTCACGCGAATTTCGGGCCGGTAGGTTAGCAGGCCGCGCAGCTCGTCGCCGATTTGCAGCGCCAGCTCGCGCGTCGGCGCGAGGATCAGCGCCTGAATCTGCTCGTTTTCGGGGTCGATGTGCTGAATCATCGGAATGCCGAAGGCAAAGGTCTTGCCCGTGCCGGTCGGCGCCTTGGCGATCACGTCGCGCCAGTCCATCAGCGGGCCGATGGCCTCCTGCTGAACCTTGGTCGGAACGCTCAGCCCCTTGTCGTCCAGCGCATGCAGAACGCGCTCGTCAATGCCGAGCTCCCGAAATGTCTTTTCATGTTCCATGTGTATGCCTCATTTGCTATAAAAATTTTATTATGTTACATTGTGCGCGCAGTATCGAAAATCGTTCGTAGGGCGGGGTGCCCTCCCCCCGCCGCGCGCAGGCACTATCGATAGACGGTTTGTAGGGGACGGCGCGACGTGGGCATCGCGCCCTACGCAAGGAACGACCTTGGGTGCAAAAAACGTCCTCTTATGCGTAGGGGCCGATGCTTACATCGGCCCGTTGCAGGAAGCATCGATTTCACCGCAAGCTATCCTGTAACTGGCGCCTGCTGTTTCTGCGGCAAAGCGTCAGATTCCGTACAGTCTGCGGGCGTTCTCTGTTGTGATACGGCCTGCCTCCTCTGGGGTGAGGCCGCGCAGGGCGGCGAGCTTTTGGGCGACCAGCGGCACATAGCGGCTGTCGTTGCGGCGGCCGCGGTACGGCTCGGGGGCCATGTAGGGGCAGTCGGTTTCGATCAGGATGCGGTCGAGCGGCAGCGCCTGCGCCACCTCGACGGCCTTTCGCGCATTCTTAAAGGTCAGAACGCCGGTGAAGCCAATGTACCAGCCGCGCTCGACGAGCCAGAGTGCCATTTCCTTCGCGCCGGAAAAGCAGTGAAACACGCCGCGCACGTCCGGATGCCGCCGCACGATGTCCATCGCGTCGGCGTGCGCCTCGCGCTCGTGGACGATGACCGGCAGCTTTAAGGCTTCGGCCAACTCGAGCAGCTGCTCAAAAGCGATGATCTGCTGCGCGCGCGGAACGTCCTCGTAGTGATAGTCCAGCCCGATCTCGCCGATGGCCTTCACCTTCGGCTGCGCGGCGAGGGCGCGGTAGCGGTCGAGAAGCCGCCCGTCCACGTGGTCGGCGTCGTCCGGATGGCTGCCGACGGCGGCCCAGACGAACGGATACCGCTCCGCCAGCGCGACCGACCGCTCCGACGACGGCAGATCGCACCCAACGTTCATAATGCCGCCGACACCGTGCGCCTGCAGCGTCGAGAAAATCTCCTCCCGATCGCCGTCAAACCGCGCGTCATCCAGATGCGCATGGGAATCAAAATACATGACGTTACCTCAAATTCAATAAAATACCGGAACGCAGAAGCAAAGCAACCCCGCGCCAGCAGGCGCACGTTGCGGTATGGTTTGCAGCAAAATCGAAGTGCCAGCACGGACGGTCAATGACCGCCCCTACGGTGTGGAACGGTGGTGCCAACGGCGGCGGGATCAGGGGACCCCGCCCTACGAATAATATCGAAAGTGCCTGCTTTACGGAAGTGCGCGGCAGGTGAAGAGGAGAATCTGGCGGTTTTCCGCCTCCTGCCGCAGGAGGCGCAGGGCGGCGGCGGCGCGGGTGTCGTCGAAGTTCACCAGCGTGTCGTCCAGCACGAGCGGGGCGCTCTCCGGCAGCAGGCGGCGGCACATCGCCAGCCGCAGCGCCAGATACATCTGATCGGCTGTGCCGCAGCTCATCGCGGCGGCCGGACGCAGCACCACGCCGTCCGCCTCGCGGACGGACAGCCGCATGTCCGGCGCGAGCAGCAGGCTGGAATACTTTTCCTCCGTTAGCTCGGCCAGAATCGCGCCCGCCTCGGCGGTGATCTGCGGGGAGAAGCGGGAGCGCAGCGTTTCGTCCGCCGTCTGCACCGCCTCGGCGGCCAGCTCGACGGCCTGCGCGGCCTGCTGCGCGGCGTTTAACGCGTCCTCGGTCTGTTCCAGCTCGGCGCGGAGGGCGACCGCGTCGCCCTTGGCCTCGATCATGCCGCGCTGCTTGGCCAGTGCCGTCGTTAGGCGAAGCTGCTCCTTCTGCGCGGCGGCGAGGTCGTAGCGCAGCTTTGCTTCGTCAATTTGCAGCGCCTCGGGGTCGGGCGCGGCGGCGGGAGCACCCTCCAGCAGCAGCCGCATGGATTGCAGCTGCGCCTCCTGCTGCTCGGCGGCGCGGGTCTGGGCGGCCAGCTCCGCGTGAACGCGCAGCGCCGCCGCAACGGCCTCGTGTGCCGCTGCCGGTGTGCGGCAGTCGGGCGCAAAGCCCGCAATTTCCGCAACCAGCGCGTCGAGCGCTGCCTGCGATTCGGTCACGTGATTGGATAGCGTCTGCTTCTGCGCGGCGGCATCGGCGCGGGCCGCGTCGTAGGCCGCCTGCTTTTCCGCATAGCGCTCGGCCAGCGGGAGAATTTCGTCGACACTTGTCACCTGATAGCGTGTCAGAAGCGCCGCCGCATCCGCGCGCTTGGCCTGTATTTTGGCCTTTGTGCGCAGGTTGACGATCAGGCAGACAGCGGCTGTCAGCTCGCTCGCGCCCAGAACGGCAAGCGGCACAGGGCCGAGCGTCGTCAGCGTCCAGACCAGCACGCCGATCACCGGAATCAGCACCAGCAGCACCGGCAGCAGCACCAGCAGCCGCCGAAGCGCAGCCAGCCGCTGCGCAGCGTCAGCTTCAGCGGCGCGATAGGCGGCGGCGTCCTGCTCGGCCTGCTGCTTGGCCTCCACGGCGGTTTTTCCCGCGAAGATCGGGTCGGCTTCAGGCGGCGCGACGGTCAGGTCGGTGAAGGCGGCCTCCATTTTCGCCGTTTGCAGGGCACTGTCGGCCTCGTCCAACCGGTGGGACAGCGCGTGCAGCGCGGCCTCGTCCGGCAGCCGCTGCGCGGTTTCCGCTAATTTGCGGCACTGCACCTGCTGCTGCGTTAATTGCAGCTCCAGCGAAGCCAGACCGGCTTGCTTTTTTGCGCTCTGCGCGCGCTCAACGCGCTGCGCCAGCGCCGTCAGCCGCGCCTGCTCCGCCGTCGCGTCCTCCAACGCGGCGGCAAGACGAAGCTGATCTTCCTGTAACGAATCAATTTCGGCCAGCGCCCGCCGCTGCCTGTCCGCCTGCGCGGTGAGCTGCGGGATGCGTCCGGCGCGGCCGGTGAGCTTGTTTTTGAGATTGCGCAGGTCCTTTTCCAGCTCCAGCGCGGTCTTAGCGCCGTCCTCGCCGGTGGAAACTAGCGCGCCGAGGCGCTTTTCCAGCGCCTGATCCTCGGAAACGGCCAGCCCGAGCTGGCGGATGAACGCCGTGCGCTCGAACACCGACCGCTCCACGCCGCACAGCACCTCGCCGCAGCGGTCGGCGGTCAGCTCGCGGACGGGCGCACCGCTTGCCGTCTCGTAGGCGCGGAACACGCCCATCGGCGCGCGGGCCGTGGAGCTGCGCTCGATGGTGATCTCGCGGCCGTTCCATTCCAGCTCCATGCTGCCCTCCATCGCCGAGCCGTCCCACGGCTTGTAGCGCTCCTTGGCGGGCAGAGTTTTGTTTTTTGTCAGACGCTCGGAGGTGTCAATGCCATATAGCATGGCGAGAAGAAAGGCGCTCCACGTCGATTTTCCCGCCTCGTTGGGCAGGCACAGAAGGTTCATGCCGGGCTGCAATTCCAGCTCGCCGTGGAGCTTGCCGAAGTTCGCCCGCAGCCGTTTGATGATCACAGCGCCACCTCCCGTCCGTCCATCAGATCGCGCAGCAGCCGCGCCGCCTGTGCAATGGTCGGCTTTTGTGCCTCGTCCGTCGCGTCATATTGCTGACGCAGCGCGTCGAGCGCGTAGCCGCGCAGGGTGTCCGCTCCGGCGTCCTGCCAGAGCGCCGCGCGGGGGACCGTCCGGTCGCGCAGGGAGAGACTGAAAAATTCGCCCTCCAATCGTTCCTGTAACGTTGCCAAATCCAGCCCGTCGGACGCGCCGGTGAAGATAATGCGGTAGCAGTCGCGCCGGTGCTCCGGCGGCAGCGCGGCCAGCACGGATTCCAGCGGGTCGTCGCCCGCCTCGACGGTCAGAATTTCGTAGCACCGGCTCTCGACGGGGACGAATTCCGCCGTCGCCGCGCCCTTTTCCAGCGTGCCGAGCAGCACGCCCTTTTTGCCGCACTCGTCAAAGCCGCGGCCCATCAGGCAGCCGGGGTAGGCGGCAAGCGTCGTGCCGAGCCGCGCCGAGCGCGGGGTGTGGATGTGGCCGAGCGCCAGATAATCCAGCCCGCTGGCGGCGATCTGGTCGGGCGTGACGGGCGCGTAGGGCGAATTCGGCTGCAAATCGCCGTGCAGCACCATGACGTTCAGCGCCGACGGGTCGTCCACGGTGAAATGCTCCAGCGGCGGCGGGCAGCTCTGCCCGTGGAACGCCGCGCCGTAGACGTTGCAGCCGAGCTTCGGCAGGGAAATACACTGCGGTGCTTCGCCGGTGAAAATATGGACGTTTTCGCCCCAGTCCTCCGTCAGGTACGGCGAACCGGAGACGAGCGCGTCGTGATTGCCCGGCGCGATGAAAATCTCGCCGGAAACGGCGGCAAAGAAGCGCTTTAACGCGTCGAGCGTGTCGCGGTAGACGTGCGCCCCGTCGAACAGGTCGCCCGACAGCAGCACCAGCTCGCGGTCACGGCAAAGCTCCGCCAGCTCGTCGAGCAGCTCGCGCTGCTCGCGGCGGCGCAGCGCCGCCTGCTCGCCGGTCAGCGCGGAAAAGGCGGCGTCCAGATGAAAATCCGCCGCGTGAAGAAACTTAATCATGCACATTCACTCTTTCTGTTTTCGTGCAGCGCCCGCTGGCCGGATCGACGGTGAAGATGCAGCCCTCGAGCTTGCACGGGCCGTGCGCCGGTTCGTAGCGGCGGGGCAGGTCGCCCATGAATTTTCGGATGGAAATTTCCGGCTGGATGCCCAGCACGCTGTCGATCGGGCCGGTCATGCCGAGGTCGGTGATGTAGCCCGTTCCTTTCGGCAGGATACGCGCGTCGGCGGTCTGGACGTGCGTGTGCGTTCCCCAGACGGCACTGACGCGTCCGTCGAGCAGGTAGCCCATCGCGAGCTTTTCCGACGTAGCCTCGGCGTGCAGCTCAACGAAGATGAGCTTCGTGTTGATTTTTTGCAGCAGCCGCTCGACCAGCGGGAAGGGGTTCGACGGCGTGTAGTCCATGCTCACCCGCCCGATCAGGTCGATCACCGCCACCTCGCCGAGCGGCGTTTCAAACACGCCCCAGCCGCGCCCCGGCTGCTGCGGCGGCAGATTCGCCGGACGCAGCACCTCGCGTGAGTCCTCGATATAGGGGATCAGCTCGCGGCGGTTCCATGTGTGGTTTCCCATCGTGATGACGTCCGCTCCGGCGTTCAGAATGTCCTCCGCCTGCTGCGGGGTCATGCCGACCAGCGAGGCGTTTTCGCCGTTGACGACGCAGAAGTCGATCTCTCTTTCCCGCTTCAGACGCGGCAGGCGGCTTTTCAGGTACGCCAGCCCTCCCGCGGTCACGTCGCCGATTGCAAGCACTCTCATGACGGTCATCCTTTCCGGTCAATACTAATCATCCATTGTCTATTATAGCGTAAAATGTCCCAAACTACAAGTCCGGCGGCGAAAATCGCGGCTGGATTTTACAAAAAGTTGCATTTCCCACAGATTTCCCAAGATGTTGTGGCGGGAAATGAATAAAAACGCAATTTATTGTGTTTGCGTCCCGCGTTTCGCGCGTTTTCGCCGCAGAAAAAGCTACAATGGAGGACGGGGAGTGATATAGTTCTATGGGAGGAACGAGTATGCGAAGGAGCAGGGGGCTGATCGAAAGCGGGCGGATCGTCTATCTGCCCATCGGCCAGATCCGGCCGAATCCGTCGCAGCCGCGCCGGATCTTTGATCCGGAGGGGCTGCGGGAGCTGGCGGCGAGCATCGAGCAGTACGGCATTTTGCAGCCGCTCACCGTCCGCCGCAGCGGGGGAGACTACGAGCTGGTGGCGGGCGAACGGCGGCTCCGGGCGGCGCGGATGGCGGGCTGCCATGAGGTGCCGTGCATTTTTCTGTCGGTGGACGAGGAGCAGTCGGGCATGGTGGCGCTGGTGGAGAATTTGCAGCGCCGCGATCTGGACTACAT
>CAKUNB010000025.1 GCA_934668285.1 uncultured Oscillospiraceae bacterium
CCCTGGTCGCCCGCGCCGAGGGTATCGGCCTCGTCGTAGGAGCTGTCAACGCCCATGGCGATGTCGCCGGACTGCTCGTCAATGGCGGTCAGGACGGCGCAGGTGTGGCCGTCAAAGCCGGCGGCAGGGCTGTCGTAGCCGATCTTGCACAGGGTCTCGCGCGCGACCTTGGGGATATCGACGTAGCAATGGGTGGAAATTTCGCCCATGACCACCACCATACCGGTCGTCGCCGCGCATTCGCAGGCGACGCGGGCAGCGGGGTCCTGCGCCAGAATCGCGTCGAGAACGCCGTCGGAAATCTGGTCGCAGACCTTGTCGGGATGGCCCTCGGTCACGGATTCGGAGGTAAATATTCTCTTCTGCATGGTAGGTTTCCTTTCTTTCTTGTTTTCTTTCAAAACCCACCGATACAAAAAATACCCTGCTTCGACAGGGTACAGGTTTTGTCCTCATCTGTCGATTTCTCGCCGGAATTGGCACCTTGCTTTCGCAGGTTGTCGGGCTTCATAGGGCCGGTCCCTCCGCCACTCTCGATAAGGTTATGAAATTGTAAACAATAATAGCACTCTCAGTGCATAAAGTCAAGCGTTTCCTGCGAATTTTTATACATTTCCCTTTAAGATACAAAAAGTTTACATTCCCCGCCGCGTTTTGCTGTTTACACCTCCGACGTTTTATGCTATACTAGGCGAGAATCCCAGACAAAGGAGGCGCTGGAACATCAAATCGTATGATTTCGATCCCGAGGAGCTTCGGGACACGCCTGACGATATGCCGAGGGAGGCCGATGCGCCGAGAAAAAAGAAGAAAAAAACGAAGCCGCACCGCGGCAAGCGCGTGCTCGCCGTGCTGCTGTCGATTCTCCTGTTTTTTGAGACGCTGTACTGTTTCCTTGTTTTCACGGATATTCCCACCATAAAGAATCTGCGCGAGGCTTATATTGAGACCGCGCTGTCCACCATGACCCACCGGTGGCTTGCCGACTGGTTTCTGCCGAAGTACATGGTCGATCAGGTGGAGTACAAAATGAAGCTCCTGCAATACGAACAGCGGGAGCATATCAGCAACGATGCTGACCGCTACCAGACGACGGAGCCGAGCACCGAACCGTCGGACGGCCCGAGCGAATCGACGGAGCCGACCGAGCCGGACGCCAACGCCGAGGAGGAGGCCTTCTACGAGCTGTTCTGGGAGCTGAGCCGCACCTCCTTTGAGGCGTATCTGGACGAGCATCCCCAGACGCTGTCGAAGGGCTGGAGCAATATCTACATCAACGAGGCCGGTCTGGACGACGAGGGCACCACGATCTACACCACGATGGGCGAGCAGGTGCTGGCCATCGACGCGAAGAACAAAGTCCTCCTCGTCCGCGTGACGGGCACGGGCTATCTGGGCGTGCTGGCCATTGCCAAGGATCCGTCGCAGCTGCGCTGCCACGCCTCCGAGGGTCTGAACGGCTACCGCTACGGCCAGCCGATGGAGGATCTGGTCGAGAACGCGGGCGGCGTGCTGGGCATGTCGGGCAGCGGCTTTAACGATCCCAATGGCAACGGCTCCGGCGGCGATATCGCGGGCTATGCCATGTGCGAGGGCGTGTCCTACGGCACGCCGTACCGCGAGGTGGGCTACAAGCGCATCGAGCTGACGAAGTCCAATAAGTTCTACATTGTGGAAACCCAGTCCGACATCGGCGACGATGTGACCGACGCAGTGGAGTTCTCTCCGGCGCTGATCGTTGACGGCGAGATGGTCGTCGGCGGCTTCCTCGATTGGAATGGCATCAACCCCCGCGCCTGCATCGGTCAGTCCTCGACGGGCGAAATTCTGATGCTCGTCATCGAGGGCCGCCAGGTGACGCGTTCCATCGGTACGGACGTGGAAACCTGCGCGAACATTCTCATGCGCCACGATGCGTATACCGCCATGAACCTCGACGGCGGCACCAGCGCGGTTATGTGGTACGACGGCGAGTACGTGACCAAGTGCTCCAACCAGAGAATCGTCTCCCGCTTGCTCCCCAACGCATGGGTCTACGGAAATTACAGCGACTGAACCAAAGCCGCCTGCCAACCGGCAGGCGGCTTTTTGTCAAAAAACTACCCCGCATGTCATTGCGATGTCGCAGCTGTTGGCGGCTCTGCCACCTTACAGATGCAGGCACTCCGCTTGCCGGTCGGAGCGAAGCGACGTGGCAATCTCGTGAAGGAAGTTTTGTATTCGCCCTAATCTGTCGAAATATCAAAACAATTCTGCGAGATTGCCACGGCCCTTTCAGGGCCTCGCAATGACAGAATCGGACTTTTTTGGCAGTCTGAAGCCGCCTGCCAACCGGCAGGCGGCTTGGTTTATTTGCGGTTTTGCCGGGCGATTGCTTCGCGTTCGCGGCAGACGTCGGCCCATTTGGTCATTTTGCTCCAGCGTTCGTTCAGGTCGGCAAGCGCTGCCGGAATGTCGATTTTCTGCGGGCAAATCTGCTTGCAGGCGCCGCAGCCGAGGCAGGCCGAGGGCAGCTGCTCCGGCGGAAGCTGCTCGAGACGCATCGTCACCGTAAAGCTCGGCTGATAGCGCAGATCGTTGTATGTATGCAGCAGCATCGGGATATCCAGCCCTGCCGGGCAGCCGTCGCAGCAGTAGCGGCAGGCGGTGCAGGGCAGCGCGTCCTTGAGCAACGCAGCGACCTGCTCGAGCGCCGTATGCTGCTCCGCCGTGAGCGTATGAGCGGCGGCAAGGCTTTCGATATTCTGCCGCATCTGCTCCGGCGCGGACATGCCGCTGAGGACGACCGCGACATTCGGCAGCTCCTGCAGCCAGCGGAAGGCCCACTCGCAGTCGTTCAGCGTCGGGTCGAGGGCGCGGAGCTTTGCCTGCGCCGTCTCGGGCAGCGCCGCGAGCTTGCCGCCGCGCAGCGGCTCCATGACCCAGATGGGAATGCCGCGCGCGGTCAGCAGCTCGTACTTCTGCCTGGCGTCCTGCAGCGTCCAGTCGAGATAGTTGAGCTGAATCTGGCAGAATTCCATGTGTGCGCCGTACTTGTCGAGAAAATAGCGCAGGTTGTCCGGCTGGCCGTGGGACGAAAAGCCCAGATGACGAATCCGGCCGAGACGCTTCTGCTCGACAAAGTAGTCGATAATGCCCCAGCGCGGGTCCTCGTAGACGTCGATGGAGCTTTCGCAGACGTTGTGCAGCAGGTAGAAGTCAAAGTATTCCACGCCGCACTTTTTGAGCTGCTCCTCGAAAATCTCCGCCGGATCGTAGCGCGCGGCGGTCTGATGGCCGGGGTATTTGGTCGCAAGATAGAACGATTCGCGCGGGTGCTTTGCCAGCAGCCTGCCGATCACGACCTCGGACATGCCCTCGTGGTAGGGATAGGCGGTGTCGAAATAATTCACGCCGTGCGCCAGCGCGTAGTCGACCATTTCCGCCGTTTTCTGTTCGTCAATGCTGCCGTCGGCCAGCTTGGGCAGCCGCATGGTACCAAAGCCGAGGCGCGACAGCTTCAATCCCTGAAATTCCGTGTAAATCATGGAAACTGCCTCCTTGTATTACAGCATTCTGCCGCCGAGGCAGACCTGTTTTCTTTGCAGCGCTGCGTCGCAGAGCACGAAATCGGCCCGCTTGCCGTCGGTAATGGAGCCGACCTCGTCCAGCGCACCGATCTGGCGGGCGGGATTGTAGGTTGCGGCGCGCACCGCCTCCTCGCGCGGGATGCCGAAGGAAATCGCCCGCAGCATGCAGTCGTAGAGATTCGTCACCGAGCCGGCCAGCGTGCCGTCGGCGAGCTTTGCCACGCCGCCGTTCAGGTAGACCTGCTGGCCGCCCAGCTCGTATTCGCCGTTCGGCATGCCGCAGCAGCGCAGCGCGTCGGAGATCAGCACCATCCGCGCCGCGCCGAACAGCCGGAAGGCGAGGCGAACCATTGCGGGATGGACGTGGTAGCCGTCGGAGATAATTTCCGCAGAAACCTGCTCGGCCTCTGCTGCCGCGGCAATCGTACCGGGCTTGCGGTGGTGCAGCCCCGGCATGGCGTTATACAGATGCGTCAGATGCGTCACGCCTGCCGCAATGCCGCGCCGTGCCGCCTCGTAGTCCGCGTCGGAATGGGCAATGGAGACGGTGCAGTCGCGCCTTGCCTTGCGGATAAACGCCTCTGCGCCGTCAAGCTCCGGCGCAACGTCGACGATTTTTACCAGCCCGCCGCAGGAGCGGTTCAATTCCGTAAACGCCTCGTAGTCGGGCAGGCGGAGGTACGCTCCGTTCTGCGCGCCCTTTTTCGCCTCGGCGAAGAACGGGCCTTCCATCTGAATGCCGCGCAGGACGGCGGCATCGGGCAGCTTGCGGTCGACGAACTCCCGCGCGGCGGCGAAGGCCTTTTTCAGCGTCTCATACGGCAGCGTCATCGACGCGGGCGCAAACGAGGTCACGCCGTTCCGGGCCAGATAGCGCGCCATTTTTTCCACACCGGCGCTGTCGCCGTCGGAAAAATCCGCGCCGGAATTGCCGTGGTTGTGCACATCGATCAGGCCGGGAATGACATACGCCCCCTCCAGATCGACGGCATCGGCCTGCTCCGCGCCGAGCACATTGCAGAATTTCCCGTCATCGACGGAAAACGCGCCCTTCTCAAAGCAGAATTTTTCGGTATAAATCATTGCGTTTTTGTAATTCATAGCTACCTCCGGAAACAGCGCAGTTAAAAAACTGCGCTGTTTTTTTGTCAATGTTTGATTTCGGGCAGGCTGGCGGCGGCGACGGATTGGCCGACGCGGCGGGTCTTTTCGTCGGGGAGCATTACGCGAACCTTCTTTGCAAGCTCCGGATACTCCTCGGCCAGAATGCGCAGGCAGGTGTCCAGAATGATCGAGCCGCCGACACCGGACATGACCCGTCCGAGGACGATCATATGGTGCACGTCGTAAAAGCGCGTGTAGAGCTTCAGCGTGTGCGCCAGATACGAGCCGATGGAGGCGTAGACCTTCTCAGCCCGTGCGTCGCCCGCCTCGACGAGCGCCTGCACGGCCTTGAGCTTTTCGGCGGGAGTGAGCGCCTCGTCCAGCGCGATGCCCGCGCGGGGTGCGAGCTTGATGACCGCGTCCTGCGAGAAGTACTTGCAGCCGACGCCGATGTCGGTCGACCATTCGTCGGCCATTGCGCCCTCGTAGAGATCGACCGGCGCGAAGGCCAGCTCGTTCAGCCAGCCCAGCACGTTGCCGTCGGCGTCGACATAGCCGACCGCCTCGCTCGTGCCCATTGCCATGCCCATCACGGAGCCGGTTTCCAGCCCCATCGCACCGGCGAGGGCCGTCACGTCGCCGTCGTTGGCCACGACGATCGGCACGGCGCCGAGCTCGAGCGCCGCGCGGTCATAGATCGTCTTGACCAGCTCCCGCTTTTCGCGCGGAACCTTGATAAACAGTGACGAGACCATCGGGCTGTTGCCGATGAACACGCCCGCCGACGACACGCCGATGCCGTCCACGCGGGGCATTTTCGACGCGGCAGTTTTGAATGCCGCGACGATGCCGTCAAAATGGTACTGCGGGTCGGATTCCGTCTTCGGGTGCCAGACGACCTCCTCGGAGTAGACGGTCTTGCCGTCGATGACGGCGGAAACCTTGCGATCCGAGCCGCCCGCGTCAAAGCCGATGCGGCAGCCCTCCATATGGCCGCCGATGGAGACGGAGGCCTCGTTTGCCTTGGGGCAGTCCTCCGGCGCACAGTCGACGACCTCGAAGGGGACTTCGTAGACGTCCTGCATGAACTGCACGTCAAAGGCGCGCTCGCCCTGCAGGGTGTACGCCTTCTGCAGGCGCTTTGCCAGCGTACTGTCGCCGCAGAGGTAGATGCGGAAGCCGCCGATCGACCACAGCAGGAACTTCACATAGCGCTCAACATAACGGTAATCGGCCTCGGCGGAGTCCGCCGTGCCGCGGATTTTGGTGTGGTGGACGGAAATTTTGCCCTTGTCGCGCTCGATGGCGATGGTGATGGGCTTCTCCGCCTCTTTTTCGTATGCGTCGATCCAGACGCCGAAGGGGATGAATTCCGGATCCAGCTCCGGCAGATTGCGAACGGAATAATCGATTCCCAAGTACTTCATTCGTATCTCCTATCAGTGCTTCGCGGCCTCGTCGGCGACGATTTTTTGCATTTGCTCCCACTTTTCCTCCATATCCGCCACGAGCTTGAGCTGTGCGCGCGTGCGGACGAGGTTGTGCTCGGGGTAGTCGGTCTTGAAATAGAGGTCGCCGTCGAGGTAGTCCGTCAGGAAGCGGGCGGCAAGCTCCAGCGTGATGATCTTCGCGCCGAGGGGCAGCAGCTCCTTTTCCTTCTCCGTCAGCGCGGGGCAGGCGGTCAGGTAACCGGCGGTGTAGACGTGAAAGCGCTCCAAATCCAGCTGCATTCTGGAAAGGTCAGGCTCATCCTCCACTGCCGTGGCCGCGCCGAAGCGGATGGAGTCGCCGAAGTCGTACAGCGACGAGCCGGGCATGACCGTGTCGAGGTCGAGGACGCACAGCGCCTTGCGGGTCGTACGGTCGAGCAGGACGTTGTTGAGCTTTGTGTCGTTATGCGTAACGCGCAGCGGAAGCTCGCCGCTTTCCAGCAGCTCGCAGATCGTACCGGCCTCAGCCTCGCGGGCCATGAGGAAGGCGATCTCGTCGGCGGCAAGGCTCGCACGGCCGGAGCGGTTTTCCTCCAGCGCCTTCTTGAACAGGCGATAGCGGTTTATGGTATTATGGAACATCGGGATGGTTTCATGCAGCGTTTCGGCAGGGAAATCCTTCAAAAGCTCCTGAAAACGGCCAAAGGCAATGGCGCTTTCGTAGAAATCGGCGTTGCTCTCCGGCTGCTCCAGGCAGATGCCATCGGCAAACTCGTAGCAGCGCCAGTATTCGCCCTTTTCGTCGACGTAGTAGTAAGTGCCCGCGTCGGACGGAATGAAGTGCAGCGTCTCGCTCGGGTCGCTGACGCGGCTGCGCAGATACTCCGTTACCGCGCCGACATTTTCCATGACGGCCTTCGGGTCGGTGAAGACGTATTTGTTGATGCGCTGTAAAATGTAGACGCAGCCCGCGTCGGTTTTGATCTGGTAGGTGCTGTTGATATGGCCGGAGCCGAATTCGCGGTAGCTTACGAGCGTTCCGTTGATGGAAAAATGCCGCGCGGCAGCCTCCGGATGCAGTTGCTGTTTCAACAGAGATCATCCTCTCATGATTTTTATGGAGCACGTCTGGGCTTCCCGTCGCTTTATCGTATGGGAACCGGACGCGGAAGGTGCAAAATGCCTCCGATGCAGGATTTTGTCAAATTATATCATAGATTTAGCAAAAAAGCAACACCGGTGTTACGTTAGCTGAGGAGACTTTGCGTTCTGCGGAGCGCGGCGTAGGTGCCGCCGCGGGCCATCAGCTCGGAGTGGGTGCCCTGCTCGCAGATTTTTCCGTCGGCGACCACCAGAATCCGCGAGGCGCTGCGGATGGTCGACAGGCGGTGGGCGATGATCAGGGTCGTCCGGCCGACGGCCAATGCGTCGAGCGCGGACTGGATCTTTGCCTCCGTCACGCTGTCAAGGGCGCTGGTCGCCTCATCGAGAATCAGAATCGGCGGATTTTTCAGGAAAATCCGCGCGATGGAAACGCGCTGCTTCTGCCCGCCGGACAGGAGTGTGCCGCGCTCGCCGACGTTGGTGTCAAAGCCTTCGGGCATGGCCATGATATCGTCGTAAATCTCCGCCCGCTTTGCCGCCTCGATGATCTCGTCCATGGTTGCATCGGGCTTGCCGTAGCGGATGTTGTTGCCGATGGTGTCGGCAAAGAGGAACACGTCCTGCTGCACCACGCCGATGGCCTGATGCAGCGACTGCTGCGTCACGGAGCGAACGTCCTTGCCGTCGATGTCGATTTCGCCCGACGTCACGTCGTAAAAGCGCGGAATCAGGCGGCACAGCGTGCTCTTGCCGCCGCCGGACGGGCCGACGATGGCCACCGTTTCGCCCGCGTCGACATGGAGCGACACGTGCTCCAGCACGTCCAGCTCGTCGTCATAGGCAAAGGAAACGTCCTTTACGTCGATATCGCCCTTCACGTCCGTCAGCGCGGCGGCATCGGGCGCGTCGAGCAGGCGCGGCTCGGTGCGCATCAGCTCGACAAAGCGCTCCAAGCCCGCAAAACCGCTGGCAAACAGCTCGGCAAAGTTTACGAGCTTTCGCACGGGGCTGACAAAGGTGGAAATATACAGGCTGAAGGTCAGCAGGTCGACCATTTCAAGGCTGCCGGACATAATCAGCGCACCGCCGGCCGTAATGACGGCAACGGAGAGAATGGACATGAAGAACTCCAGCGAGCCGCTGAAAATGCCCATCTCCCGATGAAATTCCTTTTTCGAGGTCTTGAAGCGCTCGTTGGCCGTGCTGAATTTGCTAAATTCGACGGACTCGTTGGCAAAGGCCTTCGCCGTCCGGATGCCGGCAAGGGAAGACTCGATGTCGGCGTTGATGGTCGCCGTGCGCTTTTTGACGTTTTTCGACGCGGCGCTCATCTTGCGGCGGCGCAGGATGACCACGAAAAGCAGAATCGGCAGAATGCAGCACACCACCAGCGCCAGCCGCCATTCAATCGAGAACATGACGATCAGCGCACCGATGATGGTCAGCGCGGAGATGATCAGATCCTCCGGCCCGTGGTGGGCAAGCTCGGTGATTTCGAACAGGTCGCTCGTCAGACGGCTCATAAGCTGGCCGGTGCGGTTGTGGTCGTAGAATTCATAGCCGAGCGACTGCATGTGGCGGAACAGGTCGCGCCGGATATCTGCCTCCACGCGGATACCGAAGGTGTGACCCCAGTAGCCGATGATATAGTAGAAGAAGCCGCGGATGAGATAGGCAACCGCAATTACACCCATGATGAGGAAGAAGGTGCCGTAGGCGTTTTGCGGCAGCAGCTCCTTCATGGCCGTCCGCGAGATGAGCGGGAAGGCCAGATCGACCGCCGCAATAAATGTCGCGCACAGGATATCCAGCACGAAAAGCTTCCGGTGCGGGCCAAAGTACGAGAGAAAAATGCGCAGCAGGCTGTGCGTCTGATAGTATTTGGTGTCTTTTTGTTTCATTGCTCTGTCCCTTTTACGATATTATGGACCCAGGTGCCCTTTTTTATCATGATCAGGCCGATCACACACTTGCCGATGTCTGCAAGCTGGCAGGCAAGGAACAGCGGCACGATCGGCACGCCGAGATAATGCAGCCCATAGGCCAGCGGCACGGTGAAGACGCAGACATAAAAGCTGTCGAACAGGAAGGTAACAAAGGTCTTGCCGCCGGAGCGGAGGGTGAAATAGGTTGCGTTGGCAAGACTGTTGATCGGCATGCACAGCGCCGTGATCAGCAGGAAGTCCGAGGCGAGCGAACGCACTGCGTCCGTTGCTTTATAAATCATTGGAATGACCGGCGAGACCGCCGCCATCACACCGCCGATGACAAAGCAGATCAGAACGGAAAAGACGATGAGCTTCCGGTCGGTGTCCACCGCCTCGTCGAGCTTGTCCGCGCCGAGGAGCTGGCCGACGATGATGCCGATTGCGCTGCCCATTGCCAAGAATGCAACGTTAAAGACATTGGAAACCGTCGAGCAGATCGTGTGGGCCGGAACGACGATGAGGCCGCTGAGGGAATAGCACTGACTCAGAAGCGCCATGCCGCCCGCCCAGAACATTTCGTTGATCATCAGAGGGAAGGTCTTTTTTGCAATATCAATCGTAAGCGGCCTCGGGATGCGCAGCGAGCGGTAGAGACCGACGATGTAGGGACACTTCTTCGGGTTGCAGTGCGCCCAGACCATCACGATGCCGGCCTCGGCAAAGCGGGCGATGACTGTTGCAATGGCCGCGCCCTCCGCGCCCATGGCTGGAAAGCCCAGATAGCCGAAGATCAGCACCGTGTTCAGACAGAGGTTTACCAGCACCGAGACGATGCCCGCCACCATCGGCACAATCGTCTGGCCGCATTCGCGCAGCGTGCCGGAGTAGCACTGCGACAGCACGAAGGGCAAAAAGCCGATGAGCATGATTTCCAGATAATTCTGCGCATGGGTGAAGCTCGCGGCGCGCTCGGCCTCCATGCCCTCGCCGAGGAGGTAGAGCATGATCAGCCGGTCACCGAACAGCAGAAAAACGCCGGTTCCAAGCGCCAGCAGCACGATGCTGAGATAGAGCTTGAAGCGGAAGGCGTGGCGGACGCCGCCGTGGTCGCCGCTGCCGTAAAACTGCGCACCGAAGATGCCCGCGCCGGACACCGCGCCGAAAATTGCCAGATTGAACACAAAAATCAGCGTGTTGGCCACGCCGACGCCGCGCATCTCCGCCTCGCCGACCCGCCCGACCATGATATTGTCCAGCAGGCTGACGAACTGCGTGATGCCGTTTTGCACCATGATCGGCACGGCGATCGCCAGCGCCATGGCATAAAAAGCGCGGTCCCCGAAGTACCGCTTTCGCAATGAGGTTCGCATAAAAATCTCCATTTATTTAATGTATGTCAGAATATTATAGCAAGACCGCGCCGAAAAGGCAAGCCTTTTCGACACGGTTCATGCAGCCGGCTCACCGGTTGAGCAGGCGTGCGGGCAGCGGGCGGTGCACCTGCATGGCGCCCTTGGGGCAGAATTCCTGACAGCAGAAGCAGCGGATGCACTTCTCGCGCGTGATGACGGCCTTCCTTTCGACAATTGTGATCGCCTTGGCCGGACAGGTCTCGGCGCATTTCCCGCAGCCGACGCACTGCTTCTTCCGCAGGCGCGGCGACGAGCGCAGCGCTCTGCGCACGACTCCGCCGAGGGCGCGGCCGAGCGCACCGGGCAGCAGCGCTTCAAACTGCAGCCCCCGCCCGCGCTCGATGCGCACGAAGTCGGGAACGATAAAGTCCTCGACCCGTCCGGCGACGGAAACGCAGTCCGCCGTTTCTCCAATCAGGCCGTAATTTGCCGCCGCGCGGAGCGTCGGCACCGCCATCGGCGCAAGGCCGATCAGCTTGGCGCAGATGAGGTCGACCTTGTGGCAGTCCGTGCCCGCCAGCAGCGCCCCTATGTGGCGGGGCGTGCCCGCCGTCGGGCCGTTGCCCTCCATGCCCTCCACCGCGTCGACCAGATACAGGCGGGGCTTAAAATAGGCGTTCAGATCGATGATCATCCCCGCAAAATCCAGCGGATCCGGATAGCGGAAGTGGTATTCCGGCTTCATCGTGCCGGGAATTACGCCGAAGAGGTTCTTCGTCGCCGCCGAGAGCGACATCATGCCGTGGCTCTTGAGCTTGCAGAAGCTGATGACCGCGTCGGCCCCGTCCAGAAACGCCGTGTAGGTAAAGTGCCGCGCAACGTGCGCCTCGAGAAAGGTCGCGTCACGCTGGGAAAAGTCGTGGTTCAGCACGGCACCGGTCTCCTCCATGCCGGTGACGCGGTACACGCGGCTGAGAAAGGCCTCGTTATACAGCCCGCCGGGGCTGTCGCCGATCACGACCGCAGCGCCGCGCGCCTGAAGCGCCTGCGTCAGCGCACGCAGCAGCGCCGGGTGCGTTGTGGCGGCGGCCTCGGGCTTCATGGCCGAGACAAGGTTTGCCTTGATGACGATCCGCATGCCCGGCTGCACCCAGTCCAGCCCGCCGAACGGTGCAAGCGCCTCGGCCAGCGCACGCGCGCACACCTCCGGCGCGTAGGACTCGCATTTTACGATCGAAACGTCGCTCATGCGCGCACGCCCCGACGCTCCCGCTGCAGCACCGGACGGACGCGCAGCGCGAGCAGCGCCGCAAGCACCATCTTGAGCAGGTCAAACGGCAGAAAGATCAGACAGCCGGAGATAAGCGTCTTGGAAAGGCTCCACGCGCCGTGCAGGAAAATGTACATATACGGCAGCCCAATCAGGTACAGCACCGCCAGCCCCGCCGCCTGCGCCAGCAGCAGCCGGAAAAAACGCTTCGTCCGCGACAGCTCCGGCTTCTCGTGCCGCGTCAGCATGCCGACGATAAACGCCATCGGGATCAGGCCGATCAGAAAGCCGAAGGTGGGCTTGACGACGTACATCAGGCCGCCGCCCTGCGTGAAAACCGGCAGACCGATCAGACCCAGCAGGACATACACCAGCTGCGACAGGCTGCCCCAGTACGGCCCGAGCAGCAGGCCGGCCATGCAGGTGAAAAAGACCTGCAGGGTAAAGGAAATCGGCCCGACGGGGATGTTCAGAAACCCGCCGACGGCGGTCAGTGCGGCAAAAACAGCCGTCAGAATCATTGCCTGAATTTTTTTCATAGTCTGCTCCTTTCAGCGTGAAAACAAATCAAAAAACGCTATCAGGATAGCACATTTTTCGCGCTTTGTCCAGCGTTTTCCCGCTTGCATCGGGTCGAATTTGTGGTATAATCGGGAGTAGAAGGGAATCCTGTTCGGGAGGCGATTTTTGTGTGGGCCGTCACGTGGCTTGAGGAAACGGACTCGACCAACAACGCTCTGAAGCGGCTGCCCGACGCGCCGCACGGAACTGTCCTTGCCGCGCGGCGGCAGACCAGCGGGAAGGGGCGACTTGGCCGGAGCTTTTCGTCGCCGGAGGGTGGGCTGTATCTGTCCGTCCTGCTGCGCCCGTCCGCGCTGCCCGAGCAGCTGCTGCACCTGACGGCCATGGCTGCCGTCGCGGCGCGCCGCGCCATTGCGCAGGTCAGCGGCGTCGAGGCGGAGATCAAGTGGGTCAACGATCTGCTCGTGGGCGGGAAAAAGCTTTGCGGCATTCTGACCGAGTGGTGCGGCCGCGCCGCAATTATCGGTATCGGCATCAACTGCAATACCACGGACTTTCCCGAGCCGCTGCGGCAGAGCGCGACCTCGCTGCGCCTGCTGACCGGCCATGAAATTGACATTGACGCGCTGGCCGGAGCAATGGCGCGGCAGCTCGAGGCGCTGGACGCGGCAGTGCTTGACGGACGCGAGGCGTGGCTCTCCGAATACGCCGCGCACTGCGTTACCGTCGGCAAGCCCGTGCGCCTGCTGCGCGGCGGCGAGGAGCTTGGCACGGCCTTTGTCGTCGGCATCGACGGGCAGGGCGGGCTGCAGGTACGCTACGCCGACGGCTCGATGGACGTCATCCGTACCGGTGAAGTCTCCGTCCGCGGAGCGGACGGCTATATATAAGGAGGTATTTTCATGAACGAATTCATTCAGACGCTTTGCGCGCGCAAGAGCTGCCGGAGCTATCTCCCCACGCAGATCAAAGAGGAGGAGCTGAACGAGATTCTCCGCGCGGGCACCTACGCCGCCACCGGCAACGGCAAGCAGTCGCCGAAGATCGTCGTGCTGCAAAATCCGGAGGATATCGCCGAGCTGGAGCGCCGGAACGCCGAAATTATGGGCAAGCCCGGCACGCACCCATTCTACGGCGCACCGACGGTCTGCCTCGTGCTGGCCGACGCTAACATCCGTACCGCCGTGGAGGACGGCTCGCTGGTGCTCGGCAACCTGATGGCCGCCGCCTACAGCCTCGGCATCGGCAGCTGCTGGATCAACCGCGCCCGCGAGGAATTCCGGACCGACGAGGGCAAGGCGCTGCTGCGCAAGTGGGGCATCGAGGGCGACTGGATCGGTGTGGGCCACTGCATCCTCGGCTATCCGGACGGCCCGCTGCATCCGCCGGTCGAGCGGAAGCCCGATTACATCGTCCGCATCGGCTGATTTGTAAATTTTCTCCGAATCTTCGGAAAAAGGGCTTGCCAAATTACAGAAACGCGGTATACTATCTGTAGCAAACGATGACAAGGAGGTCATATAGCATGAAGAAAAATAATGTCGGCATCATCTGCACCATCGTCGGCGGCGCCGTCATCGCCGCGGCTGCGGTTGTCGCTCTGATTCATTTCTGGGACGACATCAAGAAGCTCCTGCCCTGCTGCAAGTGCACGGAAGAAGCCACCGAAGACTTCGCCGATCTCGACGAGTAAGCAACCTGTGAAAAACCCGCCGCACTGCGGCGGGTTCAGCTTGTCAAAAAAGTCCTTGCGGACTTTTCCGACAAGCTGCCTTCAAAATTGCAAAATAGAAATAGGTAATATTATTTTGCAATCTTGCCCGCTGCGGCGGGGTTATGGAACGTGAAAGGGAACCCTGACGGTTCCCTTTCACACTTTTCCTCCCTCCGAACTTTTCGCTGGGTGGTTTTTGACAGTCTGAACCCGCCGCACTGCGGCGGGTTTTTCTTGTAAACTTGTAAATGTGTGAAAAATTTTTGAAATTTGCAGAAAAACAGTTGAATTTTGTTTCGATTTATCATAGAATATTTCGGGCGGCGGAAAGGGACGGCCGTCCGGCAAAAAACTCTGTCCCTCTGAGGAAACCATGCTCAACGTCGTTCTCGTCGCGCCGGAGATCCCACAGAACACCGGCAACATCGCCCGCACTTGCGCCGCCACCGGCTCGGTGCTGCATCTGGTCAAGCCGCTGGGCTTTGACATTTCGGATAAGGCCGTCAAGCGCGCCGGTCTGGACTACTGGCATCTGGTCGATGTGCGGGTCTACGAAGATCTGACGGAACTTTTTGCCAGAAACAATGTCAGGCAAATGCGGCTGTTTTCCACCAAGGCGCCGCGTGGCTACACCGAGGCAAGCTATGACGACGGCTGCTTCCTCTTTTTCGGGCGCGAGACGAAGGGTCTGCCCGAGGAATTTTTGAACGCGAATTATGAAAGCTGCGTTCGCATTCCCATGCGCACCGAGGCGCGGAGCCTGAATCTCAGCAATTCCGTCGCTGTGGGCGTGTTCGAGGCGCTGCGCCAGCTTGATTTTCCGCATCTGACCGATTACGGCAAGATGCGCAGTACATCCGTAGGGTAACAATGTGCATTACATTAGGAGGCTTATCAAATGAATTACAACAAAAAGTCCGTTGAACAGATCGATGTGAAGGGCAAGCGGGTTCTGTGCCGCTGCGACTTCAATGTCCCCACGAAGGACGGCAAGATCACCAGCGACAAGCGCATCGTCGCTGCCATGCCGACCATTGAGTACCTCGTCAACCACGGCGCAAAGGTCATCCTCTGCTCCCATATGGGCAAGCCGAAGGGCGAGTACAAGCCTGAGCTGAGCCTGAAGGTCGTTGCCGACCGTCTGAGCGAGCTGCTGGGCAAGCCTGTCGTGATGGCTGCCGACGTTGCCGGCCCCGACGCGCACGCCAAGGCTGCCGCCCTCAAGGACGGCGACGTGATGCTGCTGGAGAACACCCGCTTTGAAAAGGGCGAAACCAAGAACGACCCAGAGCTTTCCAAGGAGCTGGCCTCGCTGGCCGACATCTTTGTCAACGACGCGTTCGGCACGGCGCACCGCGCCCATGCCTCCACCGCCGGTGTGGCCGACTATCTGCCCGCCGTCTGCGGTTTCCTCGTCGAGAAGGAAGTCTCCGTCATGGGCAAGGCGCTGGCCGATCCGGAGCGTCCGTTCGTTGCCATCCTCGGCGGCGCGAAGGTCTCCGACAAGCTCAACGTCATCAATAACCTGCTGGAAAAGGTCGATACCCTCATCATCGGCGGCGGCATGGCCTTTACCTTCCTCGCGGCCAAGGGCTACTCGGTCGGCAAATCCC
>CAKUNB010000026.1 GCA_934668285.1 uncultured Oscillospiraceae bacterium
TGGGACGGGGCGGGGCGATAGCCGGCGACTTTTTTCCGGCCTCTGCGGATGCAGAGGAAGATGATCAGCAGCACGATGCCCACGAAGGCGGCGATCACCAGCAGGTACGGCAGTGCGATGATCACAAAGCTGAACAGGCTCTTGAGACCGGACCAAACGCTGCGGGCGCTGTCCACGAAGCCGTCGCCGATCTTCTCCCAGAAGCCCTTCTCGGCTGTGGGTGTCAGCCGCTGAACCTCGCTGACGGACAGCGTGACCGTCGCGTAGTCCACGAGGTTGTCATACGTCCGGAGCTGGGATTCCATCGATTCCAGCTGATAGCGCACGTCGGTCAGGCGGCTTTCGATCTCCAGAATGTCCGCCAGCGTTTCCGCCTTTTCCAGCAGCGCCATCAGGCGCTCCTGCTCGACGCGCAGCGCATCGCGGCGGCTCTCCGTGTCCACGTAGGCCAGCGTCACGTCGTCGGTGCTTTCCGAGCGCTGGACGACGTTGGAAACCTCGGAAACGGCGCTCACGAAGGTATCCAGCCGGTCGGCCGGGACGCGGACGGTCATGGTAGCGTAGCGGCTGTTGGAGGAATAGCGCGTGTCCGCGTTCATCTCCTCCATGTAGCCGCCGCAGGCTGCGAGCCGGTCGGTGATCGCGGCAAGCAGCACGTCATATTCCTCGGTTTCCAGACTGAGCGAAACGCGGCGGATGAGCTTGCGGTTTTCCGCGACGGCTCCGGAGGGGGCCTGTGCCGATTCCGTTGAAAAAACGGAATCGTTGTCCCAGCCATACTCGCCGTCATAGGGCGCTTCCACATAGGGCGTGTCCGCAGCCTCATTGTCCGCCTTGCCCGACATCCCGCAGCCGACGAGTGCCGAAGCAAGCAGAAGCAGGGAAAGGATAAACGCAATGTACTTCTTCATTTTCATACCTCCTTGTTTTTCGAACCCGTTAATAGGACGTAATTCTTCGTATAACGTTCCGAGCTTTTTGAAAAAACAGGGAGGCTTTGCCGAGGTACGCTGCGAAAAATACTGTTACCAGACAGTGACGAGACCGGCTTCGTCGACGGTGATCTGCATGCCGTCCTTGACGTAGGCAAGGAATTCTTCGCCGAGGGAGTCGATCACGGGCATGGTCTCGCCGTCGAGCCACACGTCGGAGAGGATGGCACCGGCGGCGGCCAGCGAGTCGATCGGCTCGGAGAACAGCATACACGCCGGGCGGCGCTGCATCGAGCAGG
Organism: uncultured Oscillospiraceae bacterium; assembly: GCA_934668285.1. Taxonomy (GTDB): domain Bacteria; phylum Bacillota; class Clostridia; order Oscillospirales; family Oscillospiraceae; genus JAZOXB01. The sequence continues at coordinate 1,232 of CAKUNB010000026.1, forward strand.
CGCAGTAAAGCACCAGACCGCCGGTGGTCGAGCCGATGGTGCGCGGCAGGCACAGCGCCGTGCCGAGCATCTGCTTGCCGTAGAGGTCGGGGTTGTTCTGGTCGCCGCAGGTGGCCTTCTTGTCGCCGAATTGCAGCGCCTTCTGGAAGGAGGCAAGCGTGTTCAGGCCGCCGTGGGAAACCAGCGCCGGTGCGGTCACCTTGCCCTGCGCGACAACTCTGCCCTGAAAGGTTCGTTTCATTCCTTTGCGCCTCCTTTCGTGATCTGCTCTAAGATTTCATCGTCCGTGTAATAGCGTGCGCTGGTGTAGGTGCGGAGCTTGTTGCTCGAGGTAATGACGGGCATACTGGAGCTCAGCGGGTTATTCATGTACATCAGCGGGCAGATGTAGCTGGTGATAACGCCGGTCTTTTCCAGACGGGCGGCATAGGGCGTGCTGCGGAACTTTTTCAGCACGGCGGGCGCGGCGGTAAAGACCGTGGGGATGACAACCTTGCTGTTGCCCGCAGCGGCGAGACCCTGTTCCACGCGCTCGGTCCACGAGATGAGCTGCTCTAAGCTCATGTGCGGGCAGCCCATGAAGCAGAGCTTCGGCTTGGCGTCCTTCTTCTTCCAGATGACGGGATAGCTGTCGTAAACACGCTTCAGCTCCGCGTCGTCGATGACGTAGACCTTCGCGTCCTTCTGCACCAGCGCGTCGCCATATTGAACGGCTTCGGGCGTGATGTTTTCCACATGATACAGGCCGACGGCTCCGTTGGACGCGGTGGCTGCGCCAAAGTCCTTGAGGTAGGTCTTGGCCGCCTCGTCGAGCGTGCCGCCGAGCCATCGGTCAAGCCCGCGGATGTACGGCACATCCTCCATGACCTTCATGCCGATGGCCGAGCCGAGGAGCTGCGCCTCCGGCTTTTTCGTCGTGCGGATCTCGACGATCCAGCTTGCGCGGCGGCCCTCGTCCTTCAGCAGGCCGAAGGAGGGAACATAGCCGACGATCGAGCCCATCAGGTCAATGATGCCGGAGTTGCGGTTGCAGCGCGCGCCGAGGACGGAGTTGGCGTAAACGACCGCCGAGGACTCCGACCACGAGAGAATATCGCCGAACTTCGGCGTGTTGCCGACCTCGTCCATGTAGCAGGTGCAGGTGAAGGCATCCGGCTCCATAAGGCCGAGCTTTTGGAGCTGGTTTTCGTAATAGTCCTGCCGCGTGTACATGAAATGCTTGAACACGAAGTTTTGCAGGAAGCTGCTTGGCACGTTCGGGTCGAGCGGGCGGGGATCGGCGGAGAATTTCTGCGCTGACACCGCACCGGCATCCAGAAGCTGCTCCATCAATTTATAGACCGGCCCGAGCGCCTTGAGTCCGAACGAGGTGACGAGGTGATTGTACTTGCTGGTCACGGGAACCATTTCGTCCGCGCCGAACAGCTCGCCGTAGCGGACGAGCGTCTGCATGACCTTGGCTATCGTTTCGCCGCGCGAGCCGTCCAGGATCGCCTGCTGCTCCGGCGTGAGCTTCATTTGATATTCCATACCTGCCTCCTTAAATCTTCATGGCTGCCTCGTAGGCATCCCAGATAACGCTGCGGAGGTTGCCGACCTGACGGCAGTCGCCGACCAGACGCGCCTTCTTCCCGCCGGCGGGCAGCGGCGCGGGGATATAGCCCGCGCAGGAGATGATGCTGTCGCAGGGCAGGGTCAGCTCCGTGCCGTCCTTCGCGGCGCAGACGATCGCGCCATCGCGCACCTCCTTGAGCGTGGTTTCCAGATAGACCGGAATCTCATGCAGCGCGAACCACTCGCGCAGATAGGAGGAGTTGGCGAGGCAAACGCCCTTCTGGCTGACCAGATCGTCCTTCATCTCGACGATGATGGGCTTCTTGCCCTGCAACGCCAGCTCGTAGGCGATCTCCGAGCCGGTCAGGCCGCCGCCGATGACCGCGACGGTTTCGCCGACCTCGGCCCCGCGCAGATACTGGCAGGCCTCGATCATTTTCTCGTAGCCGGGGACCCGCCGGAGCAGGCGCGGCGTTGCGCCGGTGGCGATAATGACCGGCGACACGCGGAAATTGGACAGGTCCTTCACTTCGTCGTTCAGATGGACTTCGATGCCAAGCTCGGTCATCTGGCGACGATACCATGCAAGCAGGTCACGGAGCTTGCCCTTATAGGATTCGGCGCTGGCCGCGATGAATGCGCCGCCCAGCTCGCCGCTCTTTTCGTGGATGACCGGCTGATGGCCGCGCAGCTTGAGCACGCGGGCTGCCTCCATGCCGCCGATGCCGCCGCCGATGATATGGACGGTTTTGGGGTCGTTCGTCGGCTTGATGTAATGCTTCCCCCACTGCATGGTTTCGGCGTTGACGGCGCAGCGGGCCAGATGCAGGCTGTCCGAGAGATCCTGATCGTTCGGAACGCCCTTGTAGTGGCACATATTGAAGCAGCCGTTGTGGCAGAGGATGCAGGGACGAATCTCTTCCTCGCGGCCCTCCTGCAGCTTTACGATCCACTGCTGGTCGGCGAGGAACGGACGGGCAAAGCCTGCACCGTCCAGATGTCCGGCGGCGATGGAGACGGCGGCGACGCGCGGGTCCAGGCGCCCGGCGCAGATGACGGGGATGTCGACGAAATTCTTGATGTGTTCCACGTCGGCAAGGTTGCAGTTTTCCGGCATATAGACCGGCGGATGCGCCCAGTACCACGCGTCGTAGGTGCCGTTGTCGCAGTTGAGGCAGTCGTAGCCCGCGTCCTGCAGGTACTTTGCGGCGCGTTCGGACTCGGCCATGTCGCGTCCGGCCTCGACATAGTCCTCGCCGGGCAGTGCGCCCTGACGGAAACCCTTGGTCTTGGACAGCACGCTGTAGCGCAGGGAAACGGGGAAGTCCTTGCCGCAGGCGGCCTTGATGGCCTGCACGATCTCGACGGCGAAGCGGTAGCGGTTTTCAAACGAGCCGCCGTATTCGTCCGTGCGCTTGTTGACGTACAGCAGCGTGAACTGGTCGAGCAGATAGCCCTCGTGAACGGCATGGACTTCAACGCCGTCCACGCCCGCGTCCTTCAGCAGCTTCGCGCTCTGCGCAAAGGCGTCGACGAACTGATGAATCTCCTCCACCGTCATCTCGCGGGAGGGGAGCTTGTCCGACCAGCGGTTCGGCGAGGGGCTGGCGGAGGCGGTGATCTTGTCGAGGTCCATGACGGGCTTGCTCACGACGCGAAGGAACTTATTATTGTAGAGCGTTTCCATCATTTTGCTGACGGTGAACGAGCGGCCGAAGCCCGCCGTGAGCTGGACGAACAGCTTCGCGCCGGTCTTGTGGAATTCGGGCATCCATTTTTTGAGATCGGCGTACATTTTCTTGTTTTTGTGCAGCCACTGGCCGAACATGGGGTTGTAGACCGGCTGGCAGCCGGGCATGACCAGCCCCGCGCCATTTTTTGCAACCTCCAGAATGAAGTGCGCGCCGTCCTTGTCAAAGTGATTTTTCTCCATCCAGCCAAACAGGTCCGTTCCGCCCATACTCGTCAGAACAAAGCGGTTTTTGATTTCGCAGGCTCCGATTTTCCACGGTGTAAACAGCGGGGAGAGACGTTGATCCATTGCAGGATACCTCCGTTCTTATATCGTACCTCTATTGTATCATGTCCGGCGGAAAATGCAAGCGCTTTCAACGGACGGAAAAATGGCAGGAAGGGCTTTTCTTTTTGCCGCGCCCTATGGTATAATAACAAAACAAAACGGCTGCTGCGGAGGCGGAGGAGGAAGGAATCATGATAAAATTGCTATGTGCGCTGCTGACGGCGGCGCTGCTCTTTACCGGCTGCGCGCAGCTCGCAAACTGGCCGACGGACGCGCCGACGCCGCCCGCAACCGAGCCGACGCACGCGGCGGAGCCGACGCTGCTTGACGAGCGCCTGCCCGTGGAGGGCTGCGGCAACGCGTGGTACATCCCAATGGAGGCGCTGAACGGAATGGGCGTGCCGGAATTTTTCCTGCTGGACGGGGCGCTCTTTGCCTACAGCAGCACCTACACCGAGGAGGGAACGGGCAGCTTCGTGCTCAAGCGGATTTCCCTTGCCGACGGCGCGGTGACGGCGCAGCTCGAGCTGCCCTGCGGCTACGCCACGGTGCAGGCCGGACAGACGGGCATCGGCGTGTGCGATCAGGAGGAGAAGACGGTGTACCTGCTGGATTTTGACCTGAAGGAAACGGCGCGCTACCCGCAGGGACAGAGCGAGACGACCCTCTGGCTCAGCCCCGACCTGAGCGCGGCGTATGTCATCGATTGGAGCAGCGGCGTGGAGCGGGTCGAGCTGGAAACCGGCGCGCGCACGCCGGTGATCTCCAACGCCGCCGACGTTTCCATCTGCACGCAGGGGCAGACGGCGCTTGTCGTCTCCTACATGGATCGGGCGACGCAGCGCTCGACGAGCTGCCGGATTGACCTTGCAAGCGGACAGACCGAGGCGCTGCCGCTTGCGGGCGTGGTGTATTCGGCGGTGCAGGTGGGCGGCACGTGGATGATCGAGCGCGCCGCTGAGTTCGGCCGGTACGCAATTGTGACCGGCGGGCTTACGCGCTGGACGGAGCGGAAAAACACGCGCTTTGAGCTGCTTGCGCCGCGGGCAGAGCTGCTGGAATTCGACGAGGTCGGCGCGGGAATGACGCTCTACGACTGCGACGGCCGCTTTCTGTCGCGCTGCGCGCTGCCGGAGACGGTGCAGTTCGTTGCGCGCAGCATTGTCTGGTGCGAGGCGTGGAACGGTTATCTGCTGCTGACCGGCACGGAGAACGACGAGGGACGGCTGGTGCTCTGGGACCCGACGGTACCGGGCACGGGCAGTGACCTTCTGCTGGAGGAGGAGACAATACCGGACGGCGTCAGCGCTGCGCCGGAGCTGTACGAGCGGGCGGCGGCAATCGGGGAGCAATACGGCCTCGATCTGCGGATCGCCGACCGCTGCGTGCGGGACTACGATTCCTATGACGCCGTCGAGGTCTCTGACAGCGACCGGCTGTCGCTGTCGCTGGATATTCTGGAGGCGGCGCTGGCCGACTATCCGGAGGGCTACTTCCGGCAGCTGCTGTACGGCAATGTGCAGTCCATCCGCGTGGAGCTGATCGGCGAGCTTGCGCCGAAGGCGGACGCACAGCTCGGCGAGACGGCGGCGGCCTTTGCGCAGGAGCTGCAGGGCGAATATCTGGTGGTGTTCGACGTGTATACGCTCACTGCGGGGAACGTGTACCATGAGTTTACGCACGTGACCGACCGGCGGCTTGCGTGGGACGCGCTGCACCGCGAGGACGCACTGTTCAGCGAGGAGGCGTGGGCGGCGCTGAATCCGGAGGGCTTTTCCTACGGCGAATCCTATGAGGACTACCCGGAGGAAAACTGGCAGTACGCCTCCACCGGCTATTTCGTCTCGGAGTACAGCATGACGTATCCGACGGAGGACCGCGCGACGATGTTTGAAATGGCGATGAACGGCGACCTGCTGGCGCAGGACTACTGGGCGCCGCTGCGCGAGAAGCTGCGCTACTACAGCGCCTGCATCCGCGACTGCCTCGACACCACCGGCTGGCCGGAAACAACCAACTGGGAGACGGTGCTGCAATAGCCGCGCCTTACGGAGGGAAATAAAACAAAGAAGCAGCCTTCCGGCTGCTTCTTTGGTGCGAGTGATGCGACTTGAACGCACACGACGGTTGTCACACGCACCTCAAACGTGCCTGTCTACCTATTCCAGCACACTCGCATTTGCCCTGCTATTATACGAAGGATTTTCCGCTTTGTCAACACCTTTTTTTGCTCTTGCGGTTTTTTTCTCTCTCTGGTACAATAGGAGCAGGAAATACTGCCGTCGGAGGTGTGCGTATGCCGCGATTCTTTGTCTCTCCGCAGGAGATCAACACGAAATTTATGGTTCTGACCGGCGAAAATGCCGCGCACGCAAAGGTGCTGCGCCTGAAAAACGGCGACGAGGTCACGCTCTGCGACGGCTGCGGCACGGACTACCGCTGCACCGTCTCCGACGTTGCGGCGGGGCAGGTCAGCCTGGTGGTGCACGCCGCGCTGCCCGCGCAGAGCGAGGCGACGGTCGCGTGCGCGGTCTACATGGCCTTCCCGAAGGCCGACAAATTTGAGCACGTGATCCAGAAGGCGACCGAGCTTGGCGCGGCGGAGCTGGTGTGCTTCCCGTCGAGCCGGTGCGTCTCCCGTCCGGATGAGCGGGCGCTTGCAAAAAAGCGCGAGCGCTGGCAGAAAATTGCGGCCTCCGCCGCCGAGCAGTCCGGCCGCGGGCGGATTCCCGAGGTGCTTGTCATGCCGTCCTATGCGGCGGCCTTGGCGCGGGCGGCGCAGGCGGAGCTTGCCGTCTGCTTCTATGAAAACGAAAAAAGCCGCACCTTCCGCGCGGCAATCGAGGCGGGGCCGTTCCGGACGGCGGCGCTGCTGACCGGCCCGGAGGGCGGCTTCAGCGCGGAGGAGATCGAGCAGGCCGCCGCCGCAGGCTTACAGATCTGCACGCTCGGCTCGCGCATCCTGCGCTGCGAGACCGCGCCGCTGTGCGCGCTGTCTGCGCTGATGTACGCAGCGGGGGAGTTCTGACCGTGCGCGTTCTGATTGATGCGGATGCGTGCCCCGTCACACGGCAGGCTGCTGCGATCTGCAGGGAGTTGGGCGTTCCCTGCCTGCTGTTTTGCGACACGGTGCACCGGCTGGAGCCGGACGGCGCGCAGACCGTGATCTGCGACAAGGGGGCCGACAGCGTGGATTTTGCACTGGTCAACCGCGTCCGGCCGGGCGACCTCGTGGTGACGCAGGATTATGGGCTTGCGTCGATGTGCCTCGCGCGGGGCGCCGCCGTGCTCGACCAGAACGGACGGCAATATACGGCGGAGAACATCGACGCACTGCTGGAGCTGCGCCATGCCGCGGCAAGGCTGCGGCGCGCCGGCGGCAGAACGAAGGGACCGCACAAGCGCACGGAACGGCAAAATCAGAGCTTTTGCGCTGAATTCCGCGCCTGCCTCTTGACGAATCGCACAGAATGAGAGATAATAAACAATACGACCATAGAGGACAGAAAGCCTTTGCGCTTTGCGACGGAGAAGAAATATGATTGGAATTTATGATTACACGGTCATTCTGACCTATATGAGCCTGCTGTCGGCGATTTTCGGCATGGCGATGACGATGCACGGGCATCCGATTATTGCGACGCTGTGCCTGCTGTTCTGCGGCCTTTGCGATATGTTCGACGGGAAGGTCGCCCGCACCAAGAAAAACCGCACGCAGGAGGAAAAGAGCTTTGGTATCCAGATCGATTCGCTGAGCGACATCGTCGCCTTCGGCGTGCTTCCGGCGGTGATCTCCATTTCGCTGTGTCGGGCGCGGTGGTATGTCTGCGTGTTTGCGGGCTTCTTCGTGCTGGCGGGGCTGATCCGCCTTGCCTATTTTAATGTAACAGAGGAGCTGCGCCAGCAGGAGACCGACGAGTGCCGCAAGACCTATACCGGCCTGCCGATTACGGCCTCCGCGTTGATCTTCCCGCTGTTTTTCTGCGTCATCTGCGGCTTTTGCCTGTATTTTGGCGATATCACGCGCTTTTCGCCCCTGTTTGACCGCTGGAGCTTCCGGCTTGCGGTTTGCGGACTTCTGGGCGTGACGGGACTGCTGTACATCCTGCCCCTCCGTCTGCGCAAGCCGCAGTCGCGGGAGATGTGGCTGATGCTGGGTGTCGGCGCGCTCGTTGCGTTGTTCCTGCTTGCCTTTCTGCTGCGGAGGGTGATTTTCTGAGATGATGAAAAGGCTGCTGATCCTGATGAACCCCTGCTCGGGGAAGAAGCGGGCCAACCGTGCGCTGGCGGACATCATTTCCGTCTTTAACCGCGGCGGCTATGACGTGACGACGTATATGACGGCGGCGCGGGGCGACGCGACTGCGGTCGCAGCGCAGCGGGCGGGCGAATTTGACGTGATCGTCTGCGTCGGCGGCGACGGCACGTTCAACGAGGTGATTTCCGGCGTCTGCGCCTCCGGCGCGGATGTGCCCATCGGCTACATTCCGGCGGGCAGCACCAACGATTTTGCCAACAGCATGAAGCTGCCGAAGAACCTGACCGACGCGGCGCGGCTGATCGTCAACGGAACGCCGCGGCGGCTTGACGTCGGCAAGTTCAACGACCGCTATTTTTCCTATATTGCCTCCTTCGGGGCGTTTACAAAGACATCTTACGCAACGCCTCAGAGCATGAAAAACGCGCTCGGCCACTTGGCCTATCTGCTGGCGGGCGTCAAGGAGATCGCGTCCATCCGCAGCACGCACCTGCGCTTTACCACGGCGGACGGGACGGTGTATGAGAATGACTACATTTTCGGCGCGATCAGCAATTCGACCTCTGTTGCGGGCGTTCTGACACTGTCCTCAGATCTGGTGGATATGAACGACGGCGTGTTTGAACTGCTGTTGATCCGCAAGCCGAAAAACGCGCTGGAACTGAGTAACTGCGTTGTTTCTCTGCTGTCGCAGAAGTACGACACGCCGATGCTGACGCTGGCCTCCGCGTCAAAGGTCACCGTGGAGGGCGCGCCCGACATGGACTGGACGCTCGACGGCGAGCATGCCGAGGGTGCGGCGCAGTGCGTCATTGAGAACCTGCACGACGCGATCCGCGTGATCGTCGGCGGGGCTGAGCCGTCCCTGCCGGAGGAGACGCACAATGCGGACGGTCTGTAAGCGGCTGCGCCGCGGGGACGACCTACTCCTGAGCCTCCGCGCCCTTGCAGAGGAACAGAATATCGAGGCAGGAGTGGTGCTCTCCGGCGTCGGCTGCGTGCTGCGGGCCGTGGTGCGCGACGCGAGCGGCGTGACGCTGCGGCACATCGACGAGCCGTGCGAGATCGTCAGCCTGAACGGCACGGTCAGCCGGTCGCGCTGCCATGTGCACATCGCGCTGTCAAGGGAAGACTTATCCACCGTCGGCGGCCATCTGGTCGAGGGCTGCATCGTCAACACGACCTGCGAGCTGGTGCTCGGCGTGCTCGACGGCTGGCGCTTCGGCGTGGAGCAGGACGCGGAGACCGGCTACGACGAGCTGATCTTTGAGGAAGCGAAATGAAAAATACGACGCTTTGCTACATTGAGCGGGACGGCAGCTATCTGCTGCTGCACCGCGTGAAGAAGAAAAACGACCTGAATCAGGACAAGTGGGTCGGCATCGGCGGAAAGTTCGAGGAAAACGAAAGTCCGGAGGAATGCCTGCTGCGCGAGGTGCGCGAGGAGACCGGCCTGACGCTGACGGAGTACCGTTACTGCGGCATCGTCACCTTCGTTTCCGACCGCTGGGAGGGCGAGTACATGCACCTGTTCCATGCGACGGGCTTTACGGGCGAGCTGATCGACTGCAACGAGGGCGTGCTCGAATGGATTCCGAAGGAGCGCTTCAATGCGCTGCCGCAATGGGAGGGCGACCAGCTCTTCCTTGACAGAATGGAGGCGCACGAGCCGTTCTTCTCCATGAAGCTCCGCTACGAGGGCGACCGGCTGGCAGAAAAGGCCCTCAACGGCAAGCCATTTGACTGATACAAACAAAGCAGCACGGAACGCAAAAAGCGTCCCGTGCTGTTTTTATGGGTCGGAATCGACGTCGGGGAAGGCAACGATATCATTCGGCGTGCATTGCAGAACCTGACAGAGCTTTTCCATCGTGTGCATTGTGATGCTCTTGTTGTTCCGCAGATTTGTGATAGTATCGGCGGAAAATCCGAATTTGTAGATCAGGGCCTACTTCGTGACACCCTTTTCCCGCATGGTTTTCCACAGAGGATCATAACAAATCAATATGCTGTTTCCTGATTGATATCCTTATTATCTACCGAAAAACATTGCTTGAACATTAGCAAAAATTTGCCTATATTGCGCCGGAATGAACCCGCCCGCTTCGGCATATAGTGCCTTGAAAGGCGGGGAGGTGGCGCTGTGGAAGGGCGAAGCTCGATTCTGGGCGGGACGCTGCTGCTGACGGCAGCAAATCTCCTGCTGCGGCTGATTTCCATCGGCTTCAACGTCTTCCTCGCCGACCGCATCGGCGCGGCGGGATTGGGACTGTTACAGCTCATTTCCTCGGTCGGCCTGTTTGCCGTCCTCGTCGGGACGGGCGGCATCCGTACGGCGGCGATGTACCTCGCGGCAGAGGAATTCGGGCACCGGCGGCTGGGCGGGGTGCGGGCGGCGGTATCGACCTGCCTGCGCTCGGCGCTGCTGGTGAGCGGGCTTGCGGGGGCGGCGCTGTTCCTGCTGGCGCAGCCGCTGGCGCTCGGCTGGCTGCGCGACGGGCGGGCGACGCTCTCCCTGCAGGCGATGGGGCTGCTCCTGCCGTTTTCGTGCCTGTGCGGCATTATGACCGGTTACTATACGGCCTGCTCGCGCATCCGGCAGCTCGTGGTGATCGAGATCGCGGAGCGGCTGGTGTCGCTTCTGATGACGGTGGTGCTGCTGCTGACGTGGGCGAAAAATGACCTTTCCCGCGCCTGCTGCGCCATCACACTGGGCAGCTCCATCGGGTGCATTTTTGACTTTTTTCTGCTTTACGCGTCTTATCGCCGGGATATTCACCGCGTCGCCGTTCCGGTCGAGTCGCTGCACATGAAAAAGCGAATGCTGCGCCTGTCCGTGCCGCTGGCGCTGAACGATTATCTCCGCGCGGGCCTGACGACGGCGGAGCAGCTGCTGATCCCCTACGGGCTGGCGCGCTTCGCCGGATCGACGGCGGCGGCGATGGCGGATTACGGGACGATTCACGCGATGGTATTTCCGGTGCTGATGTTTCCGGCGGCGGCGCTTTACGCGGTGTCGGATTTGCTGGTGCCGGAGCTGTCACGCAGCCGGGCAATGGGGCGGCGGCTGCGCATCGTCGATTTAACGGACAAATGTATGCGCATGGGGCTGCTGTTCGCCGGAGCGGTGGCGGGGGTGCTGCTGCTGTGCGCCGCGCCGCTGGGGCAGCTGATCTATCACAGCGCCGATGCGGCGCGGTATCTGCGGATCTTCGCGCCGATGGTGCTGATGCTGTATCTGGACGCGATTGTCGACGGGATGCTCAAGGGGCTTGCCGAGCAGGTAAGCTGCGTGCGCTATAACACGTTCACGTCGCTGCTGGACGTGCTGTTTTTGCTCATCCTGCTGCCGCGCTGGGGCATCGGCGGGTACGTGTTCAGCTTCGCGGTCACGCACGCGATCAACCTGTTTCTCAGCGTGCGGCGACTGCTCGTTACGGCGCAGCACCGGCCAAAATGCGCCGACTTCCTGCGGCCAATCGCCAGCACAGCACTGGCCGCCGCCACAGCGGCCCTGCTGCCGGACGGCACCTCGCCTGCCATTCTCCTGCTCCGTAGCGGCTTCTTCCTCGCCGTCCTGTCCGCCTGCTACTTCCTGACCGGCGCCCTGACCACCCGCGACGCCCACTGGCTCCGCCGCGTCTTCCGAGACCTGCAAAAAGCCGAAAAATAGCGGCTGCTCAAACAGAACAGCCAGTGCAGACAATATCAATCCCGCCGGTCCGCATTTCCGCGGCCCGGCGGGATTTGTTCGCACTGTTATTTTGCAATATCGCGGTAGAGGAAGGTGACGATCTGGCCGCGGGTGCAGGTGGATTCGGGTTCGAAGGTGGTTGCGCTGGTGCCTTTGGTGATGCCGTTTTCTACGGCCCAGAGGATGGCGTCGTAGTAGTACGTGCCCGCCTTGACGTCCGCGAACGGATTGCTGACGGCTGCGGTCGGCTTACCGGCGAAGCGCCAGAGGAAGGTTGCAACCTGCCCACGCGTGCAGCCGTCGTTCGGGGAGAAGGTCGTGGCGGTCGTTCCCGTCGTAATGCCCTGCTCCACCGCCCAGAGGACGGCATTGTAATAGTACTCGCTTGCCTTCACGTCGGTGAACGGATTGACCGAACCGATCGGCGCCGGCTCACCCGCCGCGCGCCACAGGAAGGTCACAATCTGCCCGCGCGTGCAGGTTTCATCCGGCGAGAAGGTCGTTGTGCTCGTGCCCTTTGTGATATCCTTGTCTACCGCCCAAGCCACCGCATCGGCGTAGTATTCGCTCGGCTTGATGTCCGTAAAGGGCGTGATCGCGGGAAGCGTTACACCGTCCCACGCTGCGGTGGAAAAGCCAAACCACTTCGGCGTCGTCCATCCTGCTTTGCCTTCCAGATAATAGAGCGTCAGGCCGGGAATGGCGATAACCTGATCCGTTGCCGAATCATAGCACATAAAGGCACAGTTGTCTGCACCCAGCTTGGGAGCATTACCGTAGAAATACACCTTCTGCAGCTTGTAGCAGTCGGCAAAAGCATAAGTGCCGATGCTTGCAACATGCTCGCCAATGACCGCGGTTGTCAGGTTCTTGCATTCATAGAATGCGTAGTCACCGATGCTGGTTAGATTCTCGGGGATTACAATGCCAGTCAAGCCATCAATTTGGCTGAAGCTCGAATCTGCCAGCTCGGTAAGCGTTTCGGGAAGCGTGTAGAAGCCCAAATTAGCAGCATGCGGCGCGGCGACCAGCTTTGTAAAGTCCTTGTTATACAGAACACCGTAATCGTCGCTTGCGTAGTAGGCGTTGTCCTTTGCAACGCTGATTGTTTGCAGAAGATAAGCGTCAAAAGCGTTGTCACCGATCGCCGCAACATTTTTCGGGAGTTTGATGCTCGTGATGAGGTTGTTTGCAAAGCCGCGCTCCTCGATTGCCGTCAGGCTCTCCGGAAGTGTAACATTCGTCAAACTGCTTGCGTAAAAGGCTCCTGCGCCGATAACAGTAACACCCTCGGGGATAGTGTAGCTGCCTTCCAGCACCGACGGGGCTTGAACCAGCTTGGTCTTATCCTTGCTATACAGAACGCCGGATGCATCGCTGCAATAATACGCATTATTTTCTGCAACACGAATCCGAGACAGAGACCAGCACTGGCCGAAGGCATGATCTTCGATTGCTGCGACACCGGCGGGGACGTAAACTTCAGCCAGACTTTCGGAACCCCAGAACGCGTGGTCACCGATGTGTACAAGGCTTTCCGGCAGTCGAATGTCTACGAGTGAACTGGCAAACCAGAAAGCAAAGCTGCCGATAGAGGTAACACCCTCGTTTACCACAAGGTGGACGATATCGGGGCAAAAGTCTGCCCAAGGCGAGTCGGTAACGGGCGGGAGAACGGGTGTAAAATCCGGCATCGGCCCGTTGCCGGAAATGGCGAGGACGCCGTCGGTATCAAACGTCCAAGTCAGACTATTGCCGCAGGTGCCGCTGTAGACAATGCTTGCGGCACTTGCCGAAGGAACCAACTGTATGCACAATGCACACAACAAGGCAAGGCAAAGGAAAAGCGCGAGACTTCGTTTTTTCATCTTTCATTTCTCCTTCTAATGATTAAACCTAGTAGGCTTGAGACAAGCCCCCAAGATTTACATCATTATACCATAATCGCACTTATGACGCAAGAGAGAGCTGGAAATCCTTCTCGAAATTCTCCACGCAAGCCGACTTTCTCTCAAAAAGCACGAGCCTTTCTCAAAAAACTGAAAAATCGCGAAAAAAGTGGTTGACAAACACGAAACCGCGTGATATTATGTATGAGCTGTCCGCGAGGGGACAGGGTGTACCTTGTAAATTAAACAACGAGAAACATGAACGAAACACCTTGAGCAAATGATTGTAAAAAAAAACAATTGAGTTGTTCAGAAATGATGTCAGTGTAAGAATGTGAAAGCATTGAGTACTGAGATTGTGAAGAA
>CAKUNB010000027.1 GCA_934668285.1 uncultured Oscillospiraceae bacterium
CAGCTTCGTTGTCTACAGAGACAACATCTTCGGTCGGGGTTCCAGATTCTTCTTCGTTCTTTTCAGGTACATCTATTTCAACGCTTGATGTGGTGGTTGCTTCCAGCTTATCTGTGCTTTCTTCTGGGGCGGTCGTCGTCAGCAGCATTTCGCTTGCTTTAGTCGGTTCAGGACTCTCCGGAACCGTTACAACGGCCTCGCATCCGCATAAACACAGCAGGGCTATGACAACCGTGATGATAAGTGACTTCCTCATAGGATTGCCTCCTTGATTATTCTCACCATCATTGTACGGTCATCCGTTTTGTAAGGCAAAGGTACGCCTATCTCCTTACTCTTCTTCCTTTGAGCTGGTAAGCTGGTGAAACAGGGGGAGAGTGTGAGAGGGGGAAACAGAAATGCTTCTCCCAAAGGGTACACTACTCCCTTGGCGTAAGGGTTATCTTGCTTCACCTCGGTCTTTCTGACGTTCCTGTACCCGGTGATAATACTCAAGCGCTTTCATAATATATTCACCGGTTTTGTTGTATGGAACGCTGTCAGGAATGAACCGTCTCGCATCTTCATACTTAATGCGGATCTTCTCCTTTTGGTTTGGCTTCTCTTCACTCATGATGGACTCAATGACCTCATTGGTGAGCTTGCCTTCCTGGGAGAATCTCTTCATCTTGATTGCCTGAGCAAGGGATGGCGTCGCGTCAGCGTAGGAGATCTCCTCCAGCAAGTCTTCCTGCTCCTCCTTTTTGAGGTAGGACAATTCAACTGCCGGTCTGAACGCAATACGTCCCTCGTCAACAAGGTCAAGCAAAGGTTGGATAAGCTGCGTCAGACGAATATAACGTCGAACTTGATCTTGGCTTTCACCGACTTCTTTGCCGAGCTGTTCTCTTGATGTGGACTTCTGTGCCACTGGCACAGAAGTTAAATCTGTGCGCTGTCCCTGCCTGTTCATGGCTTCAAGACGCATCTTGTACGAAAATGCCTTTTCGCTCGGAAGGATGGTGGAACGCTGTAGGTTGGATTCAACCATCAAGATAATGGCCTCGTCGCGGCTCATCTCGCGGACTTCTGCCTTAACGGTGTCCAGTCCTGCAAGCTCACAAGCCTTTTTCCGGCGATGACCAGATACAATCTCGTAGCGTCCGTCTTCCTTCGGGCGAAGTGTGACAGGGGTGATGATCCCGCGCTCTTTGATACTCTGAACAAGCTGGTCCATATCCTCATCAATTTTCACCTTGAAGGGATGGTCGGGAAAATCATCAATCTCCGAGATGGGAATATCGAAAATGCGAGGGAGCTTGTTTACCTTGCGTTCCTCGTCATTTGCGAACAACTCATCGTATCCAGTCAGGCCCAGGTCGATTTTTTGCACGTTCTTCAATCTCTGTCACCTCCTTCGTGAGTGCCTCATACGCTGCTGCTACTTTCCCGTTCTTGTCGTGGGAGAAGATGCTTTCTCCGGAAAGACTGCACTCCGCTGCTCTTACCGAAAAGGGAATTTCAGACTCGAACACGCGGATGTTTTCTCCTACTGAAGAACGGAGCGATGTGATAATCGACTTTGCATTGTTGGTGCGGTTATCTACCATCGTCAGCAGAATGCCGTCGATCCTCAGTCTCGGATTGATCTGCCGCTTGATTTTCGCAATCGAGCGCAAAAGCAAGTTAAGACCTTTGGTTGACAGGAAGTTCGGCTGAGATGGAATAATCACACTGTCTGCCGCAGCAAGCGCATTGACCGTCATCATTCCCAGAGAAGGCATACAGTCGATAAGGATATAGTCGTAGTTCTTTTTCATACCCTCGATACAGGATTTCAGAACGTACTCACGGCTCATAACATTAAACAGGCCCGTTTCCATGCCGGACAGTTCAATATTGGAAGGAAGCAGATCAACGCCTTCATTGTGGGCGATAATCGCGTTGCCGGGAGGCTGTTCATCTTCTATAACCGATTGCATAAACGTAGATAGCGACACATCCAACTCGTCAGGTTTTTTTACACCGAGGCTCACCGTGAGGCTCCCTTGCGGGTCAGCGTCAATCAGTAAGACCTTATTTCCGGTGTTTGCGAGTCCCACGCCGAGATTGACTGTAGTAGTCGTTTTGCCGACGCCGCCTTTCTGGTTCGTGATAGCGATCACCTTACAGTTTTCCATGCGTTTTCCTCCTTTCTTGGAATTCACGACCCATTAAGCTAAGCTCTGGATCATGTAAAAGCGCAGTATTTGTTCTCAACGCCCTCTGCGCTATAGGAAGTCATCAAGCGACTGTGTGCTTCACAATCTCATAGGAGTCTCACCTCTGCCGGGTTCTCCGCCAGCCCCGTAGGGAAGTATCATTGTCCTCAAACCTGTCATGGCCATATCAGGAGCAACCCGATATTTACAACACTGGATTCTCGCAGGAGCGTACATGCTGCTCGGCTCATCAGTTTGATTAAGGTACTTGATGACCTGTTTATTTAATTTTCAAAGATCATGAAGCGGCACCTCTGTTAGTTTTTGAAGAGCCCCTTCACTAAGTAAGGAATTAGAGGGGGTGTTTTTATGGGTGCCCTTCAAAAAAATTTTTTCGGACAAAACAAAAAAGCCCTTGTGAAATCTTAGGTGATTCCACAAGGGCTACAAGATGGTTTTATTCGGTTTTCTTTACTTCACATTGTGACAAAGCGTTTCAAATGAAAGAGATAGGCAGGATAAGCGCCGATATTGTTACCCCCAAATGCCTAAAAGTTGTTCCCGTGGTTGTCCCCGAAGTTGTCCCATAAAGACGAAAAAAGGGGAGTTGTCCCCGAGTTGTCCCCGGTAAAAACGATTTGGTTGGGTCAGGTTGAGCCAGAACAGGACAAAAAGAAAAACCCCGGAAACCGTTGAGTTTCCAGGGTTTTTGGGCATTTTGAAGTCTCGATCAGCGCTTGCTGAACTGCGGAGCGCGACGGGCGGCCTTGAGACCGTACTTCTTGCGTTCCTTCATTCTCGGGTCGCGGGTCAGGAAGCCGGCGGCCTTGAGGGTGGCGCGGTATTCGGCGTTGACGCCGAGCAGAGCGCGGGAGATGCCGTGACGGATGGCGCCGGCCTGGCCGGTCACGCCGCCGCCGGTGACGGTGCAGACGATGTCTACCTTGCCGACCAGATCGGTGGCAACCAGCGGCTGACGGACGATCAGCTTCAGGGTATCCAGACCAAAGTAATCATCGATTTCGCGGCCGTTGATAATGATCGAGCCGGTGCCGCCCTCATAGACGCGGACGCGGGCCACGGAGGACTTACGTCTGCCGGTGCCGTACTGATACTGTCTCTTGCTCTCGTACATAGTCTGTTACCTCCTGAATTAGTCCTGCGTCCAGGCTTCGGGCTTCTGCGCGGCATGGGGATGCTCAGCGCCCTTGAAAACCTTCAGACGGTTGATGGCGGTACGGCCAAGGGTGTTCTTGGGAAGCATGCCCTTGACGGCAAGCTCCATCGCGAACTCGGGGCGCTCTGCCATGAGGGTCTTATACTTGACTTCCTTCAGACCGCCGATCCAGCCGGAGTGACGGCGATAGTACTTCTGATCGAGCTTTCTGCCGGTGAGAACGGCCTTGTCGGCGTTGATGATGATGACATAGTCGCCGCAGTCAACGTTCGGCGTGAAGTCAGCCTTAACCTTGCCGCGCAGGATGTTCGCCGCGATAACAGCGGTACGGCCCAGGGGCTTGTCCGCTGCATCCAGCACGTACCACTTGCGCTGCACATCTTCTTTTCTGACCAGGGTAGTGGACATGGATGGTTCCTCCGTATATTATAATTTATTTTGACAAATGGGAAGTTTGCGCGTACAATAATCGCGCGAGAGTATTTATACCACGGAGAAAATCGAATGTCAAGCACATTTTCTGATAAATTTATTTTGCGCCGGAAGAACTCTTAATTTCTCTGTTTTTCTCTCGTATTCTCTCGTTTTCTTCCATTGCAATTTTACCGGGTTGGTGACTTTTATGCAACGAATGATGGGACTGGTGCGGCGCTGTGCCGCGGATTACGGAATGATCGAGCCGCATGACCGGATCGCCGTGGGCGTTTCGGGCGGCAAGGACTCGGTGACGCTGCTGTACCTGCTGGCGGCGCTGCGGGAGTATTATCCCGAGCCGTTCGAGCTGACGGCGATCACGATCGACATGGGCCTGCCGGGGATGGACTTCTCCCCTGTCGAGGCGCTGTGCGAGCGGCTGAATGTGCCGTATCACACGGTCAAAACCGAGATCGGGCCGATCATTTTCGACTACCGGAAAGAAAAAAATCCCTGCTCCATGTGTGCCAAGATGCGGCGCGGAGCGCTGAATCAGGCACTGCTGGCGCAGGGCTTTCACAAGGTCGCGTTGGGACATCATTACGACGATGCGGTGGAAACGTTCCTGATGAGTCTGCTTTTCGAGGGCCGCCTGAGCTGCTTCCAGCCGGTGACGTACCTCGACCGGACAGGCGTGACGCAAATTCGGCCGATGCTGTACCTGACCGAGGGCATGATCCGCAATTTCGTCGAGCGGGAGCAGCTGCCGGTGGTGCGCAACGTCTGCCCCGCGGACAAGCACACCAAGCGCGAGGAAATCAAGCAGCTCATCGTCCAGCTGCAAAAGACCTACCCCGATCTCAAAGAGCGCGTCTTCGGCGCCATGCAGCGCCTGCCGCTGCCGGAGTGGGGCACGGTCGGCTCCGGTCGGGGGCGCGCGTAGGGCGCTACTCGGCCTGCAGGGCGGCCTCGTAGAGGGCATTTTTGGCAAAGCCGGTCTGGGCGGCGACCTGCCTGACCGCGTCCTTGCGCGACAGGCCCTCGTCCAATAACCGCTGCACCAGCGCCAGCGCCCCGTCGAGCGTGAGCGCCTGCTCCGTCTGCGGGGCGGCGCCCTCGACGATGAGCACGTATTCGCCGCGCGGCGGCTGCTGGGCGTAGTAGTCGATCGCCTGCCCGAGCGTCATGCGCAGCACCTCCTCGTGCAGCTTCGTCAGCTCACGGCAGAGCGAAATTCTCCGCTCCGCACCGAACGCCGCCGCCAGATCGGCCAGCGTGACGCAGAGCTTGTGCGGCGCTTCATAAAAAATCATCGTCCGCGTCTCATTTCGGAGGGAATCCAGATGGGCGCGGCGCGTTTTTTTCGTCGTGGAGAGGAAGCCCTCGAAGGAAAACCGTCCGGTCGGCAGGCCGGAGATGCTCAGCGCGGTGATCGCCGCGCAAGGGCCGGGAATGGCGCAGACCGTCACGCCGCGCTCCGCGCACAGACGCACCAGATCCTCGCCGGGGTCAGAAATCGCGGGGCTTCCGGCATCGGTCACCAGCGCACAGGTCTCCCCCGCGAGGATGCGCTCGACAATACGCGGCCCGCTGACCTCCTTGTTGTGCTCATAATAGCTGACAAGGGGCTTCTTCAGCTCCAAGTGGTTCAATAATTTCAATGTAACGCGAGTGTCCTCCGCCGCGATAAAGTCCGCCTCGGCCAGCGTCCGGCGGCAGCGCTCGGAGATATCGGAAAGATTGCCGATCGGCGTCGGCACCAGATAGAGCAGGCTCATATGTTCTCACCTCTGTGATAGGCGGCGCGGTATTGCCCGGTTTCCGTGCCGTCGGGATGGAATTCGATAAAATCCGGCGCATATTGCAGGCCGGGCTTCCCGCCGCGCCGTGCCTCGAGCAGCACAAGGCAGACCGGCGAGGCGGCGGTGTGGCGGACAAATTGCAGGCGCTTCGGCTCCAGCCCATGCTCGCGCAGGGCGCAGAAAAGGTCGCACAGCCGCTCCGGCCGGTGCACCAGCGCAAACCGCCCGCCGCTCGGCAGGAGCCACGCCGCCGCCGCGCAGAGCTGGGAAAGATTCAGTGTCCGCTCCGACCGCGCGGCGGCAGCCGCCGTGCTCTCCTTCCCGCTGCCCACGGGAAAATACGGTGGGTTGGACACCACCGCGTCAAAGCTGCCCGCGGGCAGCAGCAACCGGATTTCCCTGACATCGCCCAGAAGCTGCGTCATTCTGCCGGAAAGGCCGCTCATTTTTATATTTTCAAGGGCGATTTCGTGCGCCGCCGCGTCCAGCTCGATACCGGTCACGGTGCAGCGCTCGTTCGCCGCGCACAGCAGCAACCCCAACGCGCCGCTCCCCGCGCCGAGGTCGGCGACCCGGCCGGTACACAGCGGCGCGGCAAAATGCGCCAGCAGCACGCTGTCCGTCCCCAGCCGGAAGCTCCCGCCGCCATGGCGCAGCACAATCCCGTTTTGCAGTAATTCTTTCATTTATTTCGTTCAGGTACGAAAAAGGAGGCTGTTTTGCAGCCTCCTTCAGACTGTCAAAAAACCACCCAGCGAAAAGCTTCGGAGGGAGGAAAAGTGTGAAAGGGAACCGTCAGGGTTCCCTTTCACGTTCAATAACCCCGCCGCAGCGGGCAAAATTGCAAAATAATATTACCTATTTCTATTTTGCAATTTTGAAGGCAGCTTGTCGGAAAAGTCCGCAAGGACTTTTTTGACAAGCTGAAGGGAATGAGGGATGACCTCATGCCCTTGTTTTTAGTTTTTCAGACGCGCCACAAGTGCGCGTTGGAATATGTTATGCACCAAAATCGATGGTGCCTGCACGGGCCGATGTGGGCATCGGCCCCTACGCTTGGGACGGGTGTTCTTGCAGGTAATGCAGGAAGCCGGTCAGGCCGGTTTCGATTTTGGCGGCGGCGCGTTCAAATTCGCCGGTGTACCATGGGTCATCGAGGTCGCGGGGGCAGTCGGTATAATCCAGCAGCAGCGACAGCTTCCCCGCCGGATCGCCGCCGAACAGGCGCAGCATTGATTGCCGGTGCCGCTCGGTCATTGCTATGATGTAATCAAACTTTGCGTAGTCCTCCCGCGTGATCTGCCGCGCGTGCTTTCCGTCGCAGGAAATGCCGCGTTCGTTCAGCAGCCGCCGCACCGGCGGATAGACCGGCCCGCCGTGCTCCTCGTCGGAAACGCCCGCCGAGGCAATGAAAAACCGGTCGGCAAGGCCCGCCTTCTCGACCATATCACGCAGCAGGAACTCCGCCATCGGGCTTCTGCAAATATTCCCCGTACAGACAAACAAAATTCGGAGCATTGCCTCTCCCCCTTTACATTTCTGCGACCATTTAAGCACAGATTCCCGAACTATGCAAGCCCTGCCGACTTTTTTCGTTTTCCTGCTGTGCAAACTGGCAAATCTATGCTATAATAAATTGCTAAACAGAAACAGGAAGGGTCACTATGGAACTGGGACAGCTTTGTCTGCGGCGCGGCGAGGAAAAGAAGCTCCTTGCCGGCCAGCAGTGGATTTTTGATAACGAAGCCGATTGGGTCGACGAGCGCTGCCGCGACGGCGAGGTCGTCGAGGTCATCGACAGCCGTCTCCGCTTTGTCGGCAAGGGCTTTTTCAACAGCCGCTCGAAGATCGTCGTGCGGCTGCTGACGCGCGACCGTGACGAGGTCATCGACCGCGACTTTTTCCGCTGTCGTCTGCTGGCCGCGTGGGTGAACCGGCAGCGGCTCGGGTTTTCGAACGCCTGCCGCGTCGTCTTCGGCGAGGCCGACGGGCTACCGGGGCTGACAGTCGACAAATTTGCCGACTGCCTGTCCTTTCAGATCGTCTGCCTCGGCATGGAGCGGCGCAAGGCGGAGCTGATTGAGCTGCTGGCCGAGCTGTTTCATCCGGCCTGCATTTATGAGCGCAACGATCTCGCCGTCCGCGAAAAGGAGGGCCTGCTGCAGCAAAAGGGCTGCGTCTACGGCGCGGTCCCGGCAGAGCTGGTCATCCGCGAGCACGACGCGTACATGGCAGTCGATCTGGAAAACGGGCAGAAAACCGGCCACTTCCTCGACCAACAGGAAAACCGCGGCCATCTGCGCCCCTATTGCAAGGGGCAGACCGTGCTTGACCTCTGCTGCCACACGGGCGGCTTTTCCGTCCATGCCGCGCTCTACGGCGCGGCGCAGGTCGAGGCCGTGGACGTGTCCGAGGGCGCCTTGCAGATGGTGCTGGAAAATGCGGCGCGCAACGGCGTTGCGGAACAGATATCGACTGTCTGCGCCAATGTCTTTGACCTTGTCAAGCAGTACACCGTCGAACAGCAGCACTTCGGCGTTGTGATCTGCGACCCGCCCGCCTTTGCCAAGAGCAAGCGGGCGCTCGAGGGCGCATATCGCGGCTACAAGGAGCTGAATCTGCGCTGCATGAGGCTGGTCGAGGCGGGCGGATTTCTTGTAACGTGCTCCTGCAGCCAGTTCATGACGCAGCCGCTGTTCGAGCAGATGCTCCGCGACGCGGCGGCCGACAGCGGGCGGAACGTCCGGCTGCTGGAACGGCTGGTGCAGTCGCGCGACCATCCAGCCTCGCTCAGCGACGAGCACACGCACTATCTCAAGGGCTGCATTTTGCAGGTTTTTTAGGAGGCGGTTCGCTTGCAATACGAAAAAATCGCCGCGCTCGTCCGCGAGGCGGGCGCGATCGTGCGCAGGGCGGCGCACATTGAAGACTCCGTCCGCCAAAAGTCGCTGCCCTGCGATCTGGTAACGCAATACGACACGCAGGTGCAGGAATACCTGCGGCAGGGATTGAAGGCCATCGTGCCGGAGGCGGGCTTCCTCGGCGAGGAGGAGGCTTCGCACGACATTGCCGGAAAATCCGCGTGGTTCATCGTCGACCCCATCGACGGCACGACCAATTTTATCCGCCATCTGCACCACAGCGCAATTTCCGTCGGCCTGTATCGGAACGGGCAGATGGAATACGGCGCGGTGTATAACCCGTATTTTGACGAGCTGTTCACCGCCGAGCGCGGCAGGGGCGCTTATCTGAACGGCGTGCGGCTTCAGGTCAACGCCGTCCCGCTGGCAAGGTCGCTGGCGCTGGTCGGCTCCTCGCTGTATGACCGCCCGACCGTGCCGCTGACGCTGCGGATTCTGAACGGGCTGTTCCCGCGCGTGATGGACTTTCGCCGCGGCGGCGCGGCGGCGCTGGACTTTTGCTATCTCGCCGCCGGTCGCGGAGACGTCTTCTTTGAATGCAGCCTCTCGCCGTGGGACTGCGCGGCGGGGAGCCTCATTGCCGAGGAGGCCGGTGCGATTGTCACCACCCTCAGCGGGCAGCCGCTGCACTTTGATTCTGTCTGCTCCGTCGCCGTTGGCAATTCCGTAAACCATTCAGAGCTGATGGAGCTTGTCAACCAAATCACCGCCGAGCCTTACATGAAAGGAAGAATCCGATGAAAAAAAGAAAACTTCTGGCCCTCCTCGCCGCGCTGCTGACGGTCAGCCTGCTGCTGAGTGGCTGCGTCTTCGGCCTGCCCGCCGACGTGCTGGATCGCCTACTCGACACGACGACCGAAACGCCGACCGAGGCTCCCACGCAGACGCCGACGGAAACGCCGATCCCCTTTGAGCGGGATGCCGAGCCGCTGTTTGATGCGGTATCCTTTGACGAAATGCAATACGAGCGGCCCGACCGCGAGGCGCTGTGCAATGAGCTTGCCGATGTGCAGGCGCTGGTGGAGCAGGGCGGCGCGCTGGACGAGGTGCTCGACGCGTTCGACGCGGCGTACAACGACTATCTCGTTTTTGACACGATGGCCTCCCTCGCCTACATCCACTACACGCTGGATCTGGAGGACACGTTCTACACGGAGGAAAATTCGTGGTTTGACGAGCAGAGTCCGCTGGTGTCGCAGGCGCTGGAAAAGTGCTACATTGCGATGTCGCAAAGCCCGCTGCGGGACGACTTGGAGGACGAGCTTTTCGGCGAGGGCTTCTTCGAATTCTACGACGAAAATCAGGTCTACTCCAACGACCGCGTGGTCGAGCTGATGCAGCAGGATGCGGCGCTGCAGACCGAATACATGTCGCTGCAAAGCAACCGCACCATCGAATGGAACGGGCAGGAGCAGCTGTTTGACGACGTGATGGACGCGGTGAGCAGCGATTTTACCTCATACTTGGCCGCCTACAAGGCCTATTACAACAAGTACAATCCCCTTGTTGCAGATATTTTCATACGGCAGATCAGGGTGCGCAAGGAGATCGCGCAGGAGCTGGACTACGACAGCTACGCCGACTTTGCCTACGAATACACCTACCAGCGCGACTACACGCCCGCACAGGCAGCGCAGTATACCGGCGACATTGCCGAGCAGATGAGCGGCCTGTTCTATGCCGCTGCCTACGGCTCGTACTCGGAGGACATGGACGTGCAGACCAGCTTTGCGCTGCTGGCCGACGCAGCGGAGACCTTCGGCGGCGAAATCAAGCAGGCGTATGACTACATGCTGGAATACGGTCTCTATGATCTGACGGAGTCGCCGAGCAAAATGCCCGGCTCCTACATGACCTACCTCAGCGCCTATGAGATGCCCTTCCTGTATGTCTCCCCGACCGGAACGATTGACGACCTGCTGACTGAGACGCACGAGTTCGGCCATTTCGTCGACGGCTACGTCAACTGCGGCGGAACCACCGCGATTGACTGCAACGAGATTTTCTCGCAGGGTCTGGAATTTCTGATGCTCAGCCGCGCGAGACTGACGCAGGCGCAGCAGCAGGCGCTCACTGTTTCCAAGGTCTCCGATTCCGTGATGGTCTTCCTCGGGCAGGGCTGCTACGCCGCCTTTGAGCAGGCCGCCTACGAGCTGCCCGACGACCAGCTTACCGCCGAAAACCTGAATCAGCTCTTTTTGCAGTGCAACGAGGCCTTCGGCATGGGCGTGCCCGGCCTTGAGGACATCGTTGCGCCGGGCTGGATCGATATCCAGCACTTCCTGATCGCGCCGTTTTATGTCATCAGCTACTGCATCTCCAATGACGCCGCCCTGCAGATTTTCCAGCTCGAGGAGGAAAGCGGAACGGGTCTGGAGGCTTACCGGACACTGATGAGCCTGTCGGCGGAGAATACCGTTCTGAATCTGCTCGACGAGGCGGGGCTGGAATCGCCCTTTGCCGCCGGACGCGTCGCCGAGCTGACGGAATTTCTGATGAAAGAGATTTATCAATGAGTCACTGTAACGATGTTATTGCCGCCATTGCCACGGGGAAAAGCCCCTGTGCAATCGGCATTCTCCGCCTCTCCGGCGCGGGCTGCGCCGAGGTTGCCGGAACGGTCTTTTCCCTTGACAGCGGTCTGCGTTTGGCCGACGCGCCGAATCGGAAGCTGCTGCTTGGGACGCTGCACGACCGGAAGGGGCGCGTGATCGATCAGGCGATGGCGGTTTACTGCCGCGCGCCGCACAGCTATACCGGCGAGGACACCGTTGAGCTGCAATGCCACGGCTCCCCTGCCATGCTCGCCGCCGCTTTGGAGGCGCTGTTTGCCGCCGGAGCACGGCAGGCAGGCCCCGGCGAGTTTACAAAGCGCGCCTTCCTCAACGGGCAGCTGGATCTGACGCAGGCCGAGGCCGTCATCGATCTGATCGACGCGGAGACGGCGGATGCCGCCGCGAATGCCGCCGGTCAGCTCGGCGGCGCGTTGTTGCGGAGACTGACGCCGGTTTACGACCGGATGACCGATCTTTGCAGCCATTTTCACGCCGTCCTGGACTATCCGGACGAGGATATCGAGGACTTCGGGCTGGACGAGCTGAGCGGAACGCTGGAATTCGCCCGCGCGGAGCTGCGGCGGCTGCTGGCCACCTACGAGCGCGGCTCGTTCCTTAAAAACGGCGTCCGCACCGTTCTGCTCGGCAGGCCAAACGCTGGAAAATCCTCGCTGTTTAACGCGCTGGCCGGTTTTGACCGCGTGATCGTCACGGAGATTGCCGGAACGACGCGCGACACGGTGGAGGAAACCGTCCGCGTTGGAAGCGTGCTCCTGCGGCTGACGGATACCGCCGGTATCCGCGAGGCTGCCGATTGCATCGAGGCCCTCGGCGTAGAGCGCTCGGAGGAGGCGGCAAAGGCTGCGGAGCTTGCGATTTTCGTCTGCGACGGCGCGCAGCCGCTGAACGACGAGGATCGCCGCGCGATCGAGTCCGCAAAGCGCGCGCCGTATGCAATCGCCGTAATCAACAAGGCCGATCTGCCGCTGCGCGTCCGGCCGGAGGAGCTGCCGTTTGAGACGGTGCTCACCCTCTCGGCGCTGACGGGCGAGCATTTGCAGGCGCTGCTCGGCTGGGTAGAGGAGCGCTTTGGCGGCGAGACGCACTGCGACGGCTCGCTTCTGACCAATCCCCGCCAGTTTGGCGCGATTACCCGCGCTGCCGACGCCATCGGCCGTGCGCAGTCCGCACTGGCGGACGGCCTCACGCCGGACGCAGTGCTGACCGATGTAGAGGACGCCATGCAGGCGCTCGGCGAGGTCACGGGCCGCACCGTCCGCGAGGACATCACAAACCGCATCTTTTCACGCTTCTGCGTGGGAAAATAGGAGCCGCTATGAAGGATATTTTACGCGAGGAGGCCCGACGGCTGGGGCTTTCGCTGACGGAGCAACAGCTGGCGCAGTGCGAGCGCTTTTCCGCCGCTCTGCTGGAAAAAAACAAGGTCATGAATCTGACGGCCATCACCGAGCCGGAGGCCGTTGCGCGGCTGCATTTTGCCGACTGTCTGGCTCTGCTGAAGGTCGAGGATTTTCGCGGCAAGCGCGTGATCGACGTCGGCTGCGGTGCAGGCTTCCCCGGCGTCCCGCTCAAGCTCGGCGAGCCGTCCATCGCGCTGACGCTGCTCGACAGCCTCCAAAAGCGCGTCAATTGGCTGCGCGAAACGCTGGACGCGCTGTCAGTCCCCGCCGTGTGCGTCGCCGCGCGTGCGGAGGAATACGCCCATCGGGAGGAATTCGATATTGCCGTTTCCCGCGCCGTCGCACGGCTGAACGTGCTGTGCGAGCTTTGCCTTCCGTTCGTTCGGGTCGGCGGCTGCTTTATCGCGATGAAGGCGGCAGCCGCCCGGGAAGAACTCGACGAGGCAAAACGCGCCGTTTCCCTCCTCGGCGGCAAGGTCGAGCGCGTTGCTCCCTACGCAATCGGCGAGGCTGAGCACTACGCCGTCGTCATCCGCAAGGTCAGGGCCACGCCCCCCGCCTATCCCCGCCGGTTTTCCAAAATCAAGCAGTCTCCCCTGTAACTCTCGCAAAGGATCTGATCAATATGCAATATTTTGCCGGAAATTATGACGTCGCCGTCATCGGCGCGGGTCATGCCGGAATTGAGGCCGGTCTCGCCGCGGCGCGGCTCGGCCTGCATACGGTGGTCTTTACCATCAATCTCGACGCCGTCGGCAACATGCCCTGCAATCCCGCCATCGGCGGCACGGGCAAGGGTCACCTTGTTCGGGAGCTGGACGCGCTCGGCGGCGAAATGGGAAAGGCCGCCGACGCCTGCTGCATTCAGTACCGCATGCTCAATCGGGGCAAGGGTCCCGCCGTGCATTCCCTGCGCGCGCAGGCCGACCGCCGCCGCTATCAGGAGCACATGAAGCACCTGCTGGAGCGGGAGAAGAATCTCGACCTGAAGCAGGCCACCGTCACGGAGCTGCTGACGGAAAACGGCGCGGTTTCCGGCGTCGTGACGCAGCTTGGCGCGGTGTACCACGTCCGCGCCTGCGTCATTGCGGCAGGCACGTATCTTGACAGCCGCGTGATCACCGGCGAGTGCTCCATCCCCTCCGGTCCGGACGGCATGCGCGCCGCACCGGAGCTGACGCAGTCGCTGCGCCGTCTCGGCCTGTCGCTGCGCCGGTTCAAGACCGGCACGCCGCCGCGCATCAACGCCCGCAGCGTCGATTTCAGCAAAATGGAGGTGCAGGCCGGCGACGAAACCCCCGAGCCGTTCTCCCTCTCGACGAAAACACCGCCAGTCAATCAGGCGGTCTGCTATCTGACCTATACCAACGAAGCCACGCACGAGATCATCCGCGCCAATCTCGACCGCAGCCCGATCTACGACGGCTCGATCACCGGCGTCGGCCCGCGCTACTGCCCCAGCATAGAGACGAAGGTCGTGCGCTTTGCCGATAAGCCGCGGCACCAGCTGTTTCTGGAGCCGTGCGGGCTGAACACGGACGAGATGTATTTGCAGGGCTTCTCCTCGAGCCTGCCGGAGGATGTGCAGCTTGCCATGCTGCACACCGTGGCGGGGTTGGAGCACGCGGAAATGCTGCGCCCGGCCTACGCCATCGAGTACGACTGCATCGACCCCACGGAGCTTTTGGCCACGCTCGAATGTAAGAAGGTGGCAGGCCTGTACGGCGCGGGGCAGTTTAACGGCTCGTCGGGCTACGAGGAGGCGGCGGTGCAGGGCTTTGTCGCCGGTGTGAACGCTGCGCTGAAGCTCCTCGGGCGGGAGCCGA
This sequence comes from uncultured Oscillospiraceae bacterium, assembly GCA_934668285.1. Classification (GTDB taxonomy): domain Bacteria; phylum Bacillota; class Clostridia; order Oscillospirales; family Oscillospiraceae; genus JAZOXB01. Next base: position 14,297 of record CAKUNB010000027.1, read on the forward strand.
TGATCCTCAAGCGCTCGGATGGCTATATCGGCACGCTCATTGACGATCTCGTCACCAAGGGCACCGAGGAGCCGTACCGGATTATGACCTCACGCAGCGAGTACCGCCTGCTGCACCGGCAGGATAACGCCGACGAGCGGCTTACCCCCATCGGGCACCGCATTGGGCTGATCTCTGACGAACAGTTGGCCGCCGTACAGGAAAAATACCGGCAGGTCGCCACCGAAATCCGGCGGCTGGAATCCAGCGGCGTCGCCGCTTCGCCTGAATTAAACGCGTTTTTGTCCTCGGTCGGCTCGTCGCCCGTGGTCAGCTCGGCGCGGCTGGCTGATCTTGTGCGCCGTCCGGAACTGAGCTATGATATGCTCGCACCGTTTGACAAGGAGCGTCCTGCCCTGCCTGTCGCCGTTACCTCACAGGTCGAAATCCGCATCAAGTATGCGGGCTACCTCGCACGGCAGGAAAAGCAGATCGCAGAATTCTCACGTGAGGAGGAGCGCCTGCTCCCATCCGGCGGGATAGTTCAGGTTCAGATCGACGCCCATCAGGTTGGCCTTCCAGCCGTTTGGGAAC
>CAKUNB010000028.1 GCA_934668285.1 uncultured Oscillospiraceae bacterium
GCTGTCCCCCACGGGGCAGCCGCTATTTGCTCCATGCAGGCGCTGCCGGAGCCGGACGCAGGTTGCGGGCCGCCCCGGCCCGACGGTGCTTCTGCTTTTCAGTGAAAAGGGCATGTCAAAATAGCCAGTATGGGGGAGAATTCTCTCTTCAATTTGAGCATTTTCATCATTTTTTTCTTTTTTGAAAAAAATGGCGGATTTCCTCTTGACTTTATTGCTTTAAAGCGGTATATTTTTGGAAAACATCGAGGCGATGCCCCGAATTTTACAAAAGAAGGAGTCCTGAAAAATGAAAAAGAAATTACTTGCCCTCGTGTTGGCGGGACTGCTGGTTTTGTCCCTCTGCGCATGCAGCGCCGGTTCCGGCGACAAGGAGGTTTATACCGTCGGCATTTGCCAGCTCGTGCAGCACGCCGCGCTCGATGCAGCGACGCAGGGATTTAAGGATGCGCTGGAAAAGACGCTGCCCGGCCAGGTGGAGTTTGACGAGCAGAATGCCTCCAACGATATTCCCATGTGCACGTCCATTGTCAACAACTTTATCGCAAAGGATGTTGACCTGATCCTGTGCAATGCAACGCCCGCACTGCAGGCTGCGGCTGCCGCCACGACGGAGATTCCGCTGCTGGGCACCTCCGTGACGGAATACGGCGTGGCGCTCGGCCTGACGGACTATAACGGCACGGTCGGCGGCAATATCTCCGGCACCTCGGATCTTGCCCCGCTTGACCAGCAAGCCGCAATGGTTCAGGAGCTGTTCCCCGATGCCAAAACGGTTGGCCTGCTCTACTGCTCCGCCGAGCCGAACAGCAAGTATCAGGTCGACGTGGTCAAGGAGGAGCTTGAGAAGCGCGGCTGCACGGTTTCGTACTTCTCCTTCTCTGATTCGAACGATCTGGCAGCCGTGACCGAAAGCGCCGTTGCACAGAGCGACGTTATCTACGTTCCCACCGACAACACCGTCGCCGCGAATGCGGAGATCATCGACAATATTGCCCGTCCCGCCGGTGTCCCCGTCATTGCGGGCGAGGAGGGCATCTGCTCCGGCTGCGGCGTGGCGACCCTCTCGATCAGCTACTACGACCTCGGCTACAAGACCGGCGAAATGGCGGCCGAAATCCTGACCGGCAAGGCCGACATCAGCACCATGCCGGTGGAATACGCGCCGCAGTTCACCAAGAAGTACAATGCCGAGATCTGCGCGGCGCTCGGCGTTACCGTTCCTGACGATTACGTCGCCATCGAAGCCGCGGACTGAAAAATTTCGCCGCACGGGCGGGGGAGCGAGCGCTCCCCGCGCCCTGCGGCAGAAAATGCTTTTCCGAGGAGGAAATTCCTATGAATCCGATTGCCCTACTCAACGCAATGCCGGGCGCAGTCTCTCAGGGCCTGATCTGGGGGATCATGGCCATTGGCGTGTTCCTGACCTATAAGATTCTCGATGTGGCCGATCTTACGGTGGATGGCACGATGTGCACGGGCGGCGCTGTGTTTATTATGCTCACGATGGCCGGATGGCCCGTACCCGCCGCGCTGCTGGCGGCCTTCCTCGCCGGTATGCTGGCTGGCCTTGCAACGGGCCTGTTCCATACCGCCTGCGGCATTCCGGCGATCCTGTCGGGTATTCTGACGCAGCTGGCGCTGTATTCCGTCAATCTGCGGATCATGGGCAAGTCCAATCAGCCGATCAATGCAAACAACTATCAGCTGCTGGTTTCCTCCCGCAATGTCAAGGTGCTTTCCTTTGAAAACCCGATTTTCGTCATCGCCGTGGCCTGCGCCGTGATCATCGCGCTGCTGTACTGGTTTTTCGGAACTGAGGTCGGCAGCTCCCTGCGCGCCACCGGCTCCAACCGCGCGATGAGCCGCGCGCAGGGCATCAACACGAGCTTTACCACGGTGCTGGGCCTCATGCTCTCCAACGGCCTTGTGGCGCTGTCCTCCGCGTTCTTGAGCCAATATCAGGGCTTTGCGGACGTCAGCATGGGCCGCGGCGCGATCGTGATCGGCCTTGCAGCCGTGATCATCGGCGAGGTCGTTTTCGGAAAAATCTTCCACAACTTTGCGCTGCGCCTCGTCGGCGTGGTGCTCGGCTCGGTGATTTACTATGCGGTCTATTCGCTTGTGATCTGGCTGGGCATGAGCGGCGACGATATGAAGCTGATCACCTCGCTCATCGTAGCGCTGTTCCTCTCGGTTCCGTATTGGAAGAACAAATATTTCTCCAGAGGCAAAAAGAAGGAGGCGGCGCCGCATGCTTGAGATTCATGACATTTACAAGACCTTCAACGCCGGTACCGTGAACGAAAAGCGGGCCTTGCAGGGCGTGTCCCTGACGCTGCAGGACGGCGATTTTGTCACCGTCATCGGCGGCAACGGCGCGGGCAAGAGCACGCTGCTCAACGCCGTCGCCGGTGTCTGGCCGGTCGATCAGGGCAGCATTTCCGTCGATGGGGTCGACCTGACCCATATGGCGGAGTACCGGCGGGCGCGGTATATCGGCCGCGTGTTCCAGGACCCGATGCTCGGCAGCGCCGCGACGATGCAGATTGAGGAGAATCTGGCCCTCGCCGCGCGGCGCGGGCAGCACCGCTCCCTGCGGCCCGGCATTACGAAGGCGGATCGCGCGGACTACGTCGAGTGCCTGAAGCTGCTGGATCTGGGCTTGGAAAACCGCCTGACGGCGAAGGTCGGGCTGCTCTCCGGCGGCCAGCGGCAGGCTCTGACGCTGCTGATGGCGACCCTGCGCAAGCCGAATCTGCTCCTCCTCGACGAGCACACGGCGGCGCTGGATCCCAAGACCGCCGCAAAGGTGCTCGATGCCACCGAGCGGCTGGTGCAGAAGGATCACTTGACGACGCTGATGATCACCCACAACATGAAGGACGCCATTGCCCACGGCAACCGCCTGATCATGATGTACGAGGGGCGCATTGTTATCGACGTTTCCGGCGAGGAAAAGAAAAAGCTCACGGTGCCGCAGCTGCTCGAGCTGTTTAACCGCGTCAGCAACTCCGACGAGGCCGACGATAAGCTGCTGCTTTCCTGACACGCCGCGCAGAAAACGAAAACCTCCGGATAAATCCGGAGGTTTTTGCGTTTATCAGGGAGCTTACCCCGTATGTCATTGCGAGGAGCAAAGCGACGCGGCAATCTCGTGCAGGCAGTTCGAATTCGCCGAAATCTGTTGGAAAATCAAAACAATTCTGCGAGATTGCCACGGCCGCAGGGCGGCCTCGCAATGACAAAATTGACAGCCTGAACGAAAGCCTCCGGATTTGTCCGGAGGTTTTCGCTATTTTAAGGCACGGGCGCGGGCGACTTTGCTTTGCGGCTCCTCGGTCAGACCGTAGCGCTCGCAGAGGAGCGCGGCGAGGCGCTTTGCTGCGTCCGGCGCACCGGAGGTCAGCTCCAGCTCCAGCTCGGTGAAGGGGAGCGAGGCGGTTTTGCCGAAGAGCCGGCCGCAGTCGGCTGCAAGCTCGGCGCGGCTGCCGTCCGGAAATTGCAGGATGGCGCTTCTGCGCAGGAACTCCGCGCCGCAGACGGCGCAGAAGCCGCTGCCGTCCAGTTCGCGCAGCGCCTGCGGCGCACCGGCGGCCAGCAGCGCCTCAATGGCAGCCGCATCAACCTGAGCGGCTTCGACCTGCCATTCGCCGCGCGCGTTATTTTCGGGCAGCGGCGTTTTGACGCAGACGATGCCGACGCCGTTTTCCAGCCGTCGGCGCAGCATCCAGCGCCGCGCGGAGAGCGCACCGTCCGGCGTGTCGTAGTATGTCGTTTCCATTTTCGTTTCCTTCCACGGCGTGACGCGCAGCGCCTCCGTTTCCGGCGCGCGCAGCAGCGCGTCCAGTGTGGCCTCGTCCGGCACGCGCAGCTTGAATTCGATCTCAATTCCCATAAAATTCCCTCCACTCGCCATCATAGCACCCGCGGCGCGGCAAGTCAAGGCGGGCGAACGTGCGGTTTTTGCGATTTTTGTTTCCCGAACCATTTCCCGACAGCTTTACGGCGGAGCGGGTGCTAAAATCGGGATAAATCGTACGACGGCGGCGCTTCCTGCGGGGAACGCCGCTTCAGGAGGGATCGCATGAAGCAGTTTCAGCAACTTTTGCCCAAAAAGACGGCGCGTCCGCTCCGCCGGAGCATGACGGGCCGCCTTGTGCGCGACTGCCTTCCGACGCTTGCCGCGGGCTTTCTGCTCTCCGGCGCGCTGCTGTGGCAGAGGCCGCTCCCACTTGCGGCGGCCTATATTGCGGCGCTGCCGATGGGACTGCCTGCCGTATTTGGAGCCTTCGGCGCGTTGGGCGGGTATTTTTTGCAGTGCGACGGCGCGGAGGCGGCGCTTTTTGCGGCAATGACGCTGCTGATGCTGGCGGCGCTGACGATCTTTCAGGGGACGCGCCTGCCCGCGACGAGCTGGTTCATGCCGGTGACGGCGGCGGCGGTCTGTGCGCTCCTCGGCGCGGTCTGCCTGCTCAGCGGAGCGGCGGAATGGAGCCTCTGGGCGGCGCGCTGGCTGATTGCCGGAACGGCTGCGGCAGCCTTTCGCAAGCGGAGGGCACTGCTGCTGCCGGCGGCGCTGGCGGCCGGAGCGGCGGCGGTGCCGTTTCCGGTGCCGCTCGGGCTGGCCGGGGCGATTGCGCTGGCCTACGCCTCGGACGAGCTGACGGGTGCGGTGCTTCCGGCAATGGCGCTGTGCATCAGCGGCGCACAGGAGAGCACGGTTCTTCCGGCGGTGCTGCTGCCCGCGCTGGTCTGCCGCTTCCGGGGAAAGCAGCTGCGGTCTGTGACGTATTTTGTGCTGCCGTGCGCGGTATTTCTCGGCAGCGGCGCAATGACGCTGAAAATCGCCGGTGCGGTCTTGCTCGGCATTGCGGGCGGCACCGTCCTGCGCCGGACGCAGCTGTTCCGCTCCGTGCCGGTGGGGACGACGGAGGAGGCGCAGTTCCGGCTGGAAACTGCGGCACAGGTACTGGAGGCCTTGAGCGCACAGCTTCCCGAAAAGCTTCCCGAGCCGTCGGTCAGCGAGGCGGCGGGGATTTACGATGCGGCGGCGGAGCGCGTCTGCCGCTGCTGCGCCCGATTCCACCGCTGCTGGCAGCATCGGGCGCAGGAGACGTATCAGGCGCTCTCCGGCGCGTCGAAGGCGATTTTGGAGCGCGGCGCGGCGCATGCGGAGGACTTTCCGCTGGGCTTTCGCACGGAGTGCTGCCACTTTGACGGCTTTCTGACCGCGCTGAATCAGGAGCTGGAGGGCATGCTCTACCGGCGGCGCTACCGGATGCAGCTACGCGAGAGCCGGCAGGTGGTTGCCGAGGAATTCTCCTGCGTTGCGGCCTATCTCCGCGCCGAGCAGGCGCCGGAGGAGCAGAGCGCCGCGCACTTTCAGCCGCTCGTGGGAATCAGCACGGTCGGGAAAAACGGCAGCGGCACCATCGGTGACCGCGGCGTGTGCTTCGCGGGGCGAAACGGGGACTATTTCGTCCTGCTCTGCGACGGGATGGGCACCGGAGCGGGCGCGTCCCGCCTGAGTGCGGAGACGGTGCGGCTGCTTGAACGCCTGCTGCGCTCGGGGCTGGCGCCGGAGGCGGCGCTGAAAATCCTCAACGGGATGGAGCTGCTGCGTGGGACGGGCTGCTTTACTACGATTGATCTGCTGCACGTCGATCTCAGCGGGGGCGACGCGGCGCTCTATAAATGGGGCGCGGCCCCGTCCTACCTGCGCGACGACGCGGAGGTAAAGAAAATCGGGACAGTGACACCGCCGCCCGGCGTCGGTGTGGGAGGAGACCACCTGCCGGAGCGATATCCGCTGTCCCTGAAATGGGGAGAAATGCTTGTCTTGCTGAGCGACGGAGCAGGGCGCGAGGACACCGAGGCGCTGATCGCCTCCTTCCGCGGCCAGTCGCCGCGGGATCTGGCCGCGTTGCTGATTGCCGGAGTTCCTGCCGAGGATGATATGACGGCGGTATGTGTTTCCCTGCTTCCAAGATAAAGATACCACATCTTGTGCAAGAAAAATGTCGAAACACAAAATGTCGGGAAATAATATTTTTTGGGGGGAAACTCTGAAAAAATCACCTGCGGCGGACAGCGGAGCTTTTCCGCCTTGACAAAAAATCTTTCGCTGTCCGCTCTTGTCGATTTTTCCAGAGCTTCCCCAGCGCTCCTTATTCTGCGTCGAGGTCGCGGTAGGAATAGATGCGTTCCCAGCGGCCTGCTTCGTCGTTGAAGCGGATGGAGCTGCGGTGGGTGGACAGCAGCTGCACGATGGCATAGGGGTCGATCCAGATCTCGTGGTCGCTTTCCTTCTGGCTCTCGTCAAAGACCAGCTCGATGCCAAAATGCAGGTGTACGGCGTCGATATTATTTACGTTTTCCCGAGCGGAGTAGCCCGTCCGGCCCATAAAGCCGATGACATCGCCCGCCGTGACGTGCTGGCCCTCGGCCAGACCGGCGGCGTAGGGCTGGTCCTTTTGCAGATGGGCATAGTAATAGTAGCGCAGTGAATCGTCCGAGCGGATGCCGATGCGCCAGCCGCCGTACTGGTTCCAGCCGAGCGCCTCGACGGTGCCGCTCTCCACTGCGATGATCGGCGTGCCGAGCGCGCCCATGAGATCGTTGCCGAGGTGCGGACGGGAAAAGCCGTAGGTGCGCTGCTTGCCGAAGTCGGGGTAGTGGGCGTAGCCGTAGCCTGCGGCAATGGGGGAGAAGGCCTTCAGGCCGTAGGCCGCCGACCATTCCGCCTCGCCGCCGCTGCCAGGCAGGGCGATGGCGTAGCTCCCGACCAGCCCGCCGAGCACGGCGTGAAAGGCCTCCTGATAGTAGGCAAAGTACTTGTAGCTGCCGCCGAGGAAATTTTCCGGCGGCTCCTTTCCTGTCAGCTCCTTTGCCGCGCTCCTGACGGCGCGGACGGAGACCTGACTGTCGCCGGTGCGGACGGCAGCCAGCGCAAGAATGTCAATCCACGAGAGCGGCTGCTCCGTTTCGTGCGACGAAATATCGATGGCCAGCGCCTCGGACAGTGCGGGATAGCCCACCTTGAACTCCACCCAGTGCAGATACTCCTTCGCCGCCGAAGACGGCGTCAGGAGCAAAAGCAGGGCCAAAAATGCAGCAAACCTCTTTTTCACACCCTCCACCTCGGGGAATAGTGTGTGAAAAAGAGGTTTGTTTATGCGCCTAGGTGTCGTTATTTGTAATCACCAGCACCAGCGCCTGCTGATAGGCCTCCTCGGCCTTGGGATAGTAGGCGGCCAGCTCGTATTTTCCGGCAAAATCAGACAAAACGCTGAGGAAGGTCTCATAAGATGTTTTGTAAGATACAACGGAGAACTCCGGCGCGGACAGGGCGCGGTTGCTGATCCGATTGTTGCTCAGAGAATCGCTCAGCAGCGCCGGCTCCAGCAGCGGCAGAGCCTGCAAAAAGTGGGAGTAAAGCAGCGAGGGGTTCTTCTCGTTCGGCAGCTCCGACAGCTCCGCTGCCTCAAGGTCGGCGTAGGGCGCAAGGTCGGCGTCGCCTGTGTCCCACAGCACCAGCACGGGGCCTTCGGGCAGCGCGGCCTCGTGCTTATCCAGGTGCATGCCGCGCTTCGGCAGGCGCTTGTCGTTCTGGACGCGCTCGGCGGGGTCCTCGGTCGGAGGCTCGGGCGCAGCGGGCACAGCGGGCGTTTCCGTCGCAGGGACGGTGGGCGCTTCCGTCGGCGGGGCCGCCGTGGAAGCGGCCTCGGTGGGCGGCTCAGTTGGGGCGGCGGTCGGCGCAACGGTCGGTTCGGCAGTCGTCTCGGCCTGCGTAGGCGGCTCCGCCGGCGCAGCCGTTTCCGGCGGCGCAGTCGCCTCCGTGGGGGCTTCGGTGGGCGCTTCGGTCTCTGCGGAGGCCTGAATGGAGGCCACCGTCGGCTCCGAGGAAGGCTCCTCCATCGCACCATACATGCTTACTCCGGTGGAGGAGCTGTAGGTGCAGTCGCTGTCGGCGGTCTGCAGCAGCTCGGCGAAGCAGCGGGTAGCATCCTCTGCACCGGCGTCGGTGGGTGCGGTGTCAAAGTCGTCGCAGGAGCGGCTTTCATCGAAGGTCGGTTCGTCCTCCGCCTGCTCGGCGGGTGCGGCCATACCGATTGCGCGCTCGTTGGGAAGGGAAATATTGCCGGTGAAAAGCAGCGTCAGCATCGCCGCGGCGGCAAGACCGGCAGCGGCGCAGGGGATCAGGCGGCGGTAGTTCGGGCGCTTGCGCGGCTCCTTCCTGACCTGCGCCATGATGCGGGCCTTCAGGTCGGGAGGGGGAAGAATCGCTTCGTCCTTCAGCAGCAGCTCGTTGGCTTCCATCTGCGCCAGCAGCTCGCGGCAGTGCTTGCAGGTTTTCAGGTGCCCCTGCAGGCGCTTTTCTTCCTTCGCGCTGTTCGTGCCGTCAAGATGGCCGCTGAGAAGCAGCTGATATTCTTTGCAGTGCATGCGATCCCTCCTTTCGCTATTTTGACGATGCGGCAGCTGCATCGTTCCGTATTTTGAGAAGTTTTTTTCGCAATCGCTCCCGCACGCGCGAGAGACGGGATTTGACGGTGCCCTCCTTGATGGCAAGTAGCTCGGCAATCTCGGCGTAGCTCAGCTCGTTGATGACCCGCAGCGTCAGCAGCTGCCGCTCCTCGGAGGGCAGCGCGGCGAGCGCGGTTTGCAGCAGCTGCTGTTCCTCGGAGAGGATGACGTGCTCCTCCGGCAGCGGGGCGGGATCGGGCGGATCGACGGCCAGCTCCTCGCTGTCCTCGGAGACGACGATCAGTGGGAGCGTCTTGCAGCGCTTGGCGCTGCGCAGATGGTCGAGGCAGAGGTTGGATGTCAGCCGGTACAGCCACGTGGAGAAGGCGGCCTTGAACTGAAAGCCGTCGAGGCTGCGCCAAGCCTTGAGAAAGGCCTCCTGCGTCAGATCCGCGGCATCCTCAGCGTTGCCGAGCATGCGGAAGCACAGACGATAGACCGGCGTCTGATAGCGGATGACCAGCAGCTCAAAGGCTTCTGCGTCTCCGGCCGCCGCCTTCTTGATCAATTGCTCTTCGCTAATGAGTCTCACCTCAAATCTCGCTGGATCGCCTTAGCGACCGCTCGAACCTCGTCCGGAGTGGAGAGGCGGGAAATCTGTTCCTTATAATATCCGCTGTGCGCCACGCCGCGCAGATACCACGCAAGGTGCTTACGTGCCTCGAGACAGGCGATGTGCTCGCCCTTGTCCTCCAGCGCGAGGTCAAACTGGTGCAGCGCGGTGTCGATGCGCACGGTCAGCGGCGGACGCGGAGGCGCGGGCTGGCCGGCGAGGACGGCGGAAAACTCCGAAAAAATCCACGGGTCGCCGAAGGTGGCGCGGCCAACCATGAACAGCGACGCGCCCGTATGCGCGCGGCAGCGCTCGAGCGCCTGCGCGGAAACGAGGTCGCCGTTGGCGACGACGGGAATGGAAATGGCGCGGACGACCTTGCCGATGGCGTCCCAATCGGCAACGCCGGAATAGAGCATGGATTTCGTGCGGCCGTGGACGGTAACGGCATCCGCGCCGTTGTCCTGCAAAACCTGCGCCATTTCGACGGCGCAGATGCTGCTCTTGTCCCAGCCGAGGCGGATCTTGGCCGTGACGGGCACGGAAACGGCGTCCTTCACGGCGCGGACGATCCGTCCGGCCAGCGGGATATCGCGCATCAGGGCGCTGCCGTCGCCGTTGTTGGCAATTTTCGGCATGGGGCAGCCCATGTTGATGTCAATAAAATCGCAGCCGCTGTGCGCCAGCGCCAGCACGGCGGCCTCGGCCATGATGGCGGGGTCGTTGCCGAAAATCTGCGCACCGCACAGGCTGCCGGGATTCTTTCGCAGCAGCCGGACGCTCTTCTTGTCCTGATAGACGAGGGCGCGGGAGGAGACCATCTCCGTCACGGTTACGCCCGCGCCAAGCTCCGCGCAGACGGTGCGGAAGGCATAGTCCGTCACGCCCGCCATTGGCGCGAGAACCAGCGGACTATTCAGCGTATGACCGAGAAACTGCAAAGAAATCACCTCCCCGCCATGATAGCACAAAATCTGACAAAAGGCAAGAACGGAAGCAAAACAATAAAACAGGCAGGAGCGGGGCGCTCCTGCCTGCTTTGGATTTGAATTACTGCTGCGGCATTTCCTTGCCGAGGCGCTTGTACATGGTCTTTTTGACCGCGCGCATGATGTTTTCGTAGCCGGTGCAGCGGCACAGATGGCCGGACAGCAGCTTGCGCAGCTCGGCGTCGGTGTACTCCTTGCCGCTTTCCAGAATCTCGACGGCGGTCATGATAAAGCCCGGCGTGCAGAAGCCGCACTGAATGGCTGCCTCGTCGATGAACGCCTGCTGGATGTCGGACAGCTCGCCGTTCGGGCCGAGGAGGCTTTCCAGCGTGCGGATGTGCTTGCCGTTGGCCCAGACTGCAAGGTAGATGCAGGAGTTGAACGCCTCGCCGTCGATCAGGACGGTGCAGGCGCCGCACTCGCCGACCTCGCAGCCCTTCTTGACGGAGGTCATGCGGAAGTCGTTGCGGAGCATATCGGTCAGGGAGGCGCGGACGTCGACGATCTGCTGCACATCCTTGCCGTTGAGATTATATTTTACAAGACGATATTGATTTTCCATCAGACGGTACCTCCTGCTCTCTTGACCGATTCAATGGCACAGCGCTTGGCCGACTCGACGGCGATGTGCTGACGGAACGCCTTGCTGGCGCGCCACGAATCGCGGGGATTGATATCCTCGAGCACCTTTTCGGAGAAGGCGACGATGTTTTCCATCGTGACCTCCTTGCCGTTGAGGAAGGCCTCGGCCGTCGGGGCGCGCATCGGGATCGGGCCGGCGACGCCGTAGGCCACGCGGACGCGGTCGAAGGTCTTCTTGTCGGCGGACAGGCGGACGTTGACCGAGCAGCCGTTTGTTGCGATATCTAGCGCGTTGCGCATGGCGTACTTGATGTAATAGCCGTAGGTGTTCTCGTAGCTGGCCTTCGGGATGAGGATCGCCGTCTGAATTTCGCCCGGACGGATATCGACGACCTTCGCCTTGAGGTAGAAGTCCTTGATCGGAACGCGGCGCGTGCCCTCGGGGCCGGTCAGCTCGATAACGGCCTCCCACGCGTGGAGGGTGGAGGCGGAGTCAGCGGAGGTCACACCGTTGCAGGTGTTGCCGCCGATGGTGCCGATATTGCGGATCTGCGGGCCGCCGACCTGATCGACCGCCTCGCCGAGGACGTTGATATACTTCTGGATGATGGGGTCCTTTGTAATATGGGAGAAGCTGGTCAGGCTGCCGATGCGGATGTTTTCCTCCGCATCGATCGTCACGCCGCGCAGCTCGTCGAGCATGTAGATGGAGATCAGCTCCACGCCCGCGCGCTTGCCCTCGCGCATCTGCACGAGAACGTCGGAGCCGCCGGCAATGATGTGCGCGTCGGGATGCTCCAGACGGAGCCGGATCGCGTCCTGCACGCTCTCGGATTCGTAATATTCCTTCATATCATACATGGCTTAGTTCTCCTTTCTCCACGGGTCGTTGATGAGGCCTTCCTCGGTGAACCGCGCGAAAAGAACGTGCGGGGTCATGGGGGCCTGATCGATGGCGACGCCGGTGGCATTGAGCACTGCGTTGCGGATGGCCGGAGCGACGGGGCAGGCGGGCGGCTCGCCGAGCGCCTTTGTGCCGAACGGGCTGGTCGGCTCGGGATTCTCCACAAACTGGGCCTCCAGATGCGGATGGTCCATGACGGACGAGAGCTTGTAGTCCAGGAGGTTGTTATTCAGCGGCTTGCCGGTCTTTTCGTCGAACAGGAGCTGCTCGGACATGCCGTAGCCAATGCCCATCGACATACCGCCGTGCACCTGCGCCTCGGCAAGCTGAGGATTGATGAGCGTGCCGCAGTCGTGAACGTTGATGATCTTGTCGAGCGTGATCTTGCACATGGGGATGTCCACCGTGACCTCGGCGCAGCAGCAGCCGAAGGAATAGGCGTTGTTCTTGATATGATAGGTGGACTCGGCGGTGATATGCTCGCTGTGGCTGAGGCTGTAGAAGGCGGTCGTCGCCAGCTCGGACAGCGGCATCAGGATGCGGCCGTCGGTCGTGCGGACGATGTTGCTGTCGATGATATCGAGGTTCGCAACGGCGACGCGGGTCAGCTCGTTGGCGTAGGTCAGGATCTTTTCCTTCAGAATGTTGCCGGTCTGCGTGATGGAGAAGCCGACAACGTAGGTCTGGCGGGAGGCATAGGCGCCGAGGCCGAACGGGGTCACATCGGTATCCTGGCAGGAAATGACGTGCACGTCGCGGTAGTCCTTGATGCCGACGACATCAGCGGCCATCTGGGCGTAAGCGGTGTCCGCGCCCTGACCGATCTCGGTTTCGCCGACCTGAACCTGAATGGAGCCGTCCTGATTGAGGACCATGCGGCAGGAGGAATGCTCCAGCGAAATGGGCCAAACGGCGGTGTTATACCAGAACGGGGCGATGCCGATGCCCTTGCGGATGGGGCCGGTCTGGTTTTCGTATTCCTTGTGCTTGCGGTTGTAGTCCATATAGTCCACGGCCTTGTCGAAGCACTGGTTGAAGCTGTCGAAATAGTTTTCGTTCTTCGAGAAACCGTCCACGTAGCCGACGGGCATGATATGGTCGCGGCGGAACTGCAGCGAATCAACGCCCAGCAGCTTGCAGATGTCCTCGATATGGCACTCATGCGCCCACGAGGCCTGCGGCATACCGTAGCCGCGCATTGCGCCGGCGACGGACTTGTTCGTAAAGACGGTATATGCGTCACATTCCATATTCGGGCAGGGATAGAGCTGCGGGAAGGAGCCCATCGCCTTGGCGACGATGCTGTGACCGTGGGAGGCGTAGGCACCCTGATCGGAATACAGCTCCGCCTTGCGGGCGACAAACGTGCCGTCCGGGCGCAGCCACGAAACAAGGTGGATGTGCATCGCGTGGCGGACGCGGTTGGAAACAAAGGTGTCCTCGCGCGGGATATCGATCTTCACGAGGCGGCCGCCGAGCTGCATGGACAGCCACGCGACCAGCGGCTCATACAACGTATCCTGCTTGTTGCCGAAGCCGCCGCCGATGTAGGGCTTGATGATGCGGACGCGGCCCCAAGAGATACCGAGCGCCTGACCGACGGTACGGCGGACGATGTGCGGAATCTGTGTGGAGGAAACGATGACGATCTTGCCCGCTTCCTCATAGGCGTAGGCGACATGGTTTTCGATGTGGCAGTGCTGGACGGTAGGGACATGGTACCACTTATCCACACAGAGCAGACCCGGCTCCTTGATGGCCTCCTGATAGTCGCCGATGCGGATATCGGAGTGGCGCAGGACATTGTTGGGGTACTCGTTGTGCAGCACCGGAGCGCCGTCGGCCATGGCCTTGATGGGATCGAGGACAAAAGGCAGCTCCTCATAGTCGATCTTGATCAGATGCGCGGCCTGCGACGCGGCGACCTCGTTTTCCGCAACGATCGCAGCGACATCGTCGCCGTAGTAGCGGACATGGCGGTTCAGCAGGCGGCGGTCAGCGACGTCCTGATGCGCCTCCTCGACCGACCACGGGTGACCGGCCGTCGGGAACTTGATATCCGGCACGTCGAAGCAGGTAAAGATCCGCACCACGCCGGGGACCTTTTCGGCCGCGGACGTATCGACAGATTTTACATAGCCGTTGGCGATGGTGGAACGGACGATGCGGGTAACAAGCGCGCTTTTGTCGCACCGGTCGTCCGTATACTTGGCTCTGCCGGTAGCCTTGTCGTACGCATCGACGCGGGCTACGCTCTTGCCTACATTCATATTATGTAAACCTCCTACCCTTGAATCAGAACGATTTCCACAAAAAAGCAGGTCGTTCTCTTTTTTCTTTTTAACTATAGCACAAATTTCATTGAAAATGAAGAATTGCCGTTATCCTATTTATAAGATCACGCAGAATTCGACGATAGCGAACAAATAGCGGAGGCAGGATTTGCAAAAGGAGTGGAAAATCCGAACAAAAGCGGGTATACTAGAAAAAACAGGCATATGACACAGGAGGAACGGATATGCAGGAGGATATGGGAGCGAAAATCGGCTGCCTCGTGATGGCGGCGGGGAATTCCACGCGCTATCGCGGCAATAAGCTGGCGGCGCTGCTTAACGGCAGGCCGGTCATCGACTACGCGCTCGACGCGGTTCCGGCGGAGCGCTTTGCAGCGGTGACGGTGGTCACGCAGTATCCGGAGATTGAAAAAAAGGCGGCGCAGCGCGGCTTTGCCGTCGTCCGCAACGAGCATCCCGACTGGGGCATCAGCCATACCATCCGCCTCGGCACGGAGGCAATGAAGGACTGTAACGCAATTTTATACATGGTCGCCGACCAGCCGCTGCTGGACGACGCGTCCGTGGAGCGGATATTGGAATGCTGGCGGCAGCACCCGTGCTATATCGTCGGCGCGTCGCACAACGGTAAGCGCGGCAACCCGTGCATTTTTCCGAAGGAGTTCTTCGAGGAGCTGATGGCGCTGCGGGAGGATCACGGTGGCAATACCGTCATCCGCCGCTATCCCGACCGGCTGCTCACTGTTGAGGTGGCACAGGAGGAGCTAACCGACATCGACACACCGGAGGCGCTGGAAAAGCTGAAAAACGAACAACGATAAAGCTGCGTCGTATCAGCAGCCGCCCCTGCCTGCAGGCAGGGGCGGCTGCTTGTCAAAAAACTACCCCACGTGTCATTGCGAGGAGCGAAGCGACGTGGCAATCTCGTGTAGGAAG